>NZ_JBFBAO010000105.1:0-18099 GCF_040682255.1 Micromonospora sp. NPDC051296
CGGCGGACGTCGCCGCGGGTGCGTACACCTCGACGCTGACCCTGTCGCTGTTCGAGTGATGGACTGGTGAGGGGGCTGCGGCGACGTGGCCCCCTCACCCGTTCCGGAGTTTCGTAGCTCCTCGCGCTGACTTGAGTCGAGGCGAGCATAACTTTTGCTATCTGCACAAAAAGATGGCGATCTCTTGATCTAGGGCGCGTCACGGCAAGGATGTCCTGATGCGTCGTCTTACTCTGGCTGCTGGACGCGTCATGTCGGGCCTGCTCGCGCTCGTCCTCGCCACGGCGGTCGGCATCCTCGCGTCCGCGCCGCCCGCCGCCGCTCACGGCACCCTGGCGATGTCCACACCGGCCGAGGGCGCCACGGTGAACGAGCCGTTGGCGACGGTGGAGCTCTACTTCACGGAGCAGGTCGCCGCCAACGCGTACTTCACCGTGACCGCCCCGGGCGGCGGCCGGGTCGACAACGGCTGGACGTACGGGGCACCCAAGCCGCTGGCCCAGCCGGTCCGGGAGTACTTCCTGGTCGACGGGAAGTTCGAGCCGCGCGAGTACTCGACGGGGTTCCCGGCGGTGGTGACGCTCGCTCATCTGCCGGCGGCGGGACAGTACTCGGTGAGCTACCTGTCCGTGGCGACGGACGGTGAGCCGGTGCGGGGCACGATGAGCTTCCGCTACGCGGGGCCGGTGACGGCCGCGCCGCAGGGTTGGAGCCCGCCGGCCAACCAGCCGGATCCGACCCTGGTGGCGGCCGCCGAGCAGCACGGGCACGGCGGGGAATCGACGGCCGCGCCGGCCGTACCACCGGTGTCGTCGGTGCCGCCGCCAGCGGCGGCGCAGCCCTCCACCCCCAGCGACGACGAGAGCGGCCTCGGTCGGGTGGTCTGGACCGGCCTGGCCCTGGCGATCGCGGCGGTGCTGGCCGGCGTCGGGATCTGGCGTCGCCGCCAGCCCGAACCGGCGGTCAGGGCCGCCGGCCGAACCCGTGGCGCGAGGCCGGCCGCCCGCCGGCAGGGCGCCGGCTCCCGCTCCGGCGGCAGAACGGCGGTGCCCGAGCGCTCCGGCGGCAGAACGGGGGCGGCCGAGCGCGGCGGCAAACGCAAGGCTGGCGCACCTGGCTCCGGTGCCACTCGCAAGGCCGGTGCGTCGGATTCCGTTGGCCCGAAGCGACCGGCCGCCGCCGTCGCGGCGCGGCAGAGCGGGGCGGTGGTCACCGCCAGGGCGGGCGCGGCTACCGAGCCGTCGGCGGCCGGACCGGAGGCGACCCCGGCGAGCGCCGTCGCCACGGTGGACAGCGACCCGCGCGCCGTGCCGGCGAGCGGGGTGCTGGCCTCCGACGTGGACGATGCGGTGCCGGCGGCTCGTGCGCCTCGGTTGAGCAACACGGGTCTCGCGCTGCTTGTCGGTGGGTTGGTGGTCGCCCTGCTGGCCGGGTTCGGGCTCGGCCGGCTCGGCACGGGCGACCAGCCCACCGCCAACGCCGCCGGGCAGACCGGTGCGCCCGGCGGCGGGCCGCCCGCCGCGGGGCAGGCGATGTCCGGAATGGGCGGGCACCAGCACCCGGCCGGAACCGGGGCGCACACCCACTCGGGTGACGGCAGCACGGATCAGACGCAGGCGACCGGGACGTCGGTGAGCGCCGCCGGGTACACGCTGCAGCCGGTGCAGCGGTCCCAGCCGGCCGACGTACGCGTGGACTACCAGTTCCGGATCGTCGGGACCGACCAGCAGGCGGCGACGCGCTTCGCCGTCGTCCACGACAAGCCGTTGCACATGATCGTGGTGGGCCGTGACCTGGGCGGGTACCAGCATGTGCACCCGACGATGGCGCCCGACGGCACCTGGACCGTGCCCCTGACGCTGGCTCGGGCCGGCGGCTATCGCATCTACGCCGACTTCACCGCCATCACGGCCGACGGCACCCAGCTCCCGCTGGTCCTCGGCGTCGACCACCACGTGCCGGGCGCGTACACCCCGGCCGGGCTGCCGGCGGCGCGGCCGGACGCGACGGCCGGGCCGTACACGGTGGCGATGGACGGTACGCCCACGGTGGGGGTAAGCACGCCGATGGTCTTCCGGGTCAGCCGCACCGGCACCCCCGGCCCGGTCCAGTTGGAGCGCTACCTGGGCGCGTACGGGCACCTGGTCGTGGTACGCGAGGGAGACCTGGGCTTTGTGCACGTCCACCCGGAGCCGGAACTGGTCGACGGGGCGGTCAAGTTCTGGCTCACCGCGCCGAGCGCCGGCCGGTACCGGGCGTTCCTCGACTTCCAGGTCGACGGGAAGGTGCACACCGCGGAGTACACGATCAACCTGCCCTGAACCGCCCGTCGGCCCCGGACGTGGCCCGGTCCGGTGCCCGACCCAGGGCGCTGCCGAGCGGGAGAATCATCGGGGTGAGGACCTACTCGGAGCTGTTCGCCGTCCACGAGTTCCGCAACCTCTTCGTCGCCAACTGCGCCGGCATCGCCGCGCACACCACCTCGGCACTGGCGCTCGGTTCGCTGACCTACGCCGCGACCGGGTCGGCCCTGCTCACCGCGCTGAGCATGTTCGGGGCGCCGCTGGCCAGCGTGCTCGGCAGCCTGACCCTGCTCTCCGCCGCGGACAGCCTGCCGCCGCGCCGGGCGTTGACCCTCGTCGCGCTGGTCGCCCTCGCCGGGGCGGCCCTCCAGGCGATACCGGGGCTGCCGCTGTGGGCCCGGTTCGCCGTCATCGCGCTCGTCGCGTACGTCGGGTCGGTCGCCGGCGGCGCCCGCTGGGCGCTGATCAACGACATCCTGCCGGCCGGCGCGTACGTGCTGGGCCGGTCCACGATGAACGTCAGCGTCGGCGTCATGCAGATCGCCGGGTTCGGGGCGGGTGGCGTGCTGCTGTTCTGGCTGAGTCCATACCAGGTGTTCCTGGTCGCCGCCGCGTTGCGGGCCGTGGCGGTGGCGGTGACCTGGTTCGGCCTGCGGGAACGGCCGGCCCGGGCGGACGAGCGGACCTCGACGGCGCGGACCATGCGGATCAACCGGGAGCTGTGGGCGGATCCGGGGCGTCGGTCGCTCTATCTCAACCTGTGGCTGCCCAACGGCCTGGTCGTCGGATGCGAGGCGCTGTTCCTGCCGTATGCCGGGGACCGCGCCGGTTTCCTCTTCGCCGCCGGTGCCCTCGGCATGCTCGCCGGTGACGTACTGGTCGGCCGGTTCCTCCCGCCCGCCGCGCGTCAGCGGTTCGTCATGCCGCTGCGGCTGCTGCTGCCGCTGCCGTACCTCGCCTTCCTGTTCCGTCCGGAGTTGCCGCTGGCGGTGCTCATCGCCCTGGTCGCCTCGGTCGGTTTCGCGGTGTCGCTGCCGTTGCAGGAGCGGCTGATCGCGCATTCCCCGCCGCAGCCCGTGGCCAGGTGCTCGGCCTGCAGCAGAACGGGATGCTGACCGGGCAGGCGATCTGCGCGGCGTTGGCCGGCGCGGTGGCCGACCTGATGCCGACGCACCGGGCGGTGGCCGTGCTGGCCGGACTGTCGCTGGTCTGCACGCTGCTGCTCACCCGGGGCCTGCGCCGCACCCGGCCGGTACCGGATGCGCCGAGGCCCGCCGCCGAACCGGCCCGGAGCTGATCGGCCGCCAAGGCGACGAACGCCTGAGTGCTCGCGATCGTCGTCGCGGCCCGGGTCCGATCCGGCCTGGTGGCCGGCAACGTCGCCGCGTTCGCCGGCCTGGTCGCCGTGGCTGCCGTGGCCGTGGCGCTGGTGCCGCGATGACCGGCGAGGCAGCGCCGGTGCTCGGCATGGCGGTGGCCCTCGCGGCCGGCCGGCGCCGGTGGGTCATCCGGTTCGGGTACGCGTTAGGCTTCGCCGTGCTCGTCGGCTTCGCCCTGTCCGGCATCCAGTCCATGGCGCACGCCCCGCTGTTCGGTCAGACGGTGGAACCGTCGCCGCGGCCGCCCAGTTGCGTCGCCTACAGCGGCGGAACGAACACCTGTCCGGGCGGATGAACGTGCCGTCTCGCATCCTGGTCTACGGGGTCCACGGTTCCGGCAAGTCCACCCTGGCGCAGCGGCTGGCGGAGCGGCTCGGGGTTCCCTGGTACCCGGTCGACGACCTGCTCTGGGAGCCCGGCTGGGTCGAGGTGCCGGTCGCGCTGCAGCGCAGCCGGATCGAGGCGATCTGCCGGCGGGACCGGTGGATCCTCGACGGGGCGTACCACGGATGGCGGGACGTGCCGCTGACCCGGGCCGACCTGGTAATCGGCCTGGACTACCCGCGTGGGCTCTCCTTCCGGCGGCTGCTGCGGCGCACCATGCGCCGGCTCGCGACGGGGGAGGAGATCTGCAACGGCAACCGCGAGTCGCTGGGCAGCGTGCTGTCCCGGGATTCCGTGCTGATGTGGCACCTCACCGGGTACGGCCGGGAGCGGCGGCGGATGCGGGCCTGGCAGCGTGATCCGTCCGGGCCGCCGGTGTTGCTGTTCGACGACCCGGAGGCGCTGGACCGCTGGCTGGTCGACCTGCCGCCCCGCTGAACGCCGGACCCAGCCGAGGCCGGCGCCCACCGAGGTCAGTGGCGAGGTCAGCCGAGGTCGGTGAGCCGCTCGGGAATCCGGTGCTCGGCCAGTTGCTGGGCGAACTCGACCGGGTGGCGGTCGGGCATCGTCTGCACCTCGGTCACGCCGAGCGCGGCGTACTCGGCCACCTCGGCGACGAACGCGTCGACGTCGGTTAGGGGTGGCCGGGTGACCACCACCGTCTTCTCGATGCTGTCGTAGTCCCGGTCTTCGGCGGCACAGTGCCCGCGCAGCACGTCGAGCTTGTGCGCGACCTCGGTCAGGCTGTTGCCGAACACGTTGCACGCGTCGGCGTAGCGGGCCACCAGCCGCAGGGTCCGCTGCTCGCCGCCGCCGCCGATCATGATCGGCGGGTACGGCCGGCTGAGCGGCGCGGGCACGTTCAGCGTTTCGGCCAACTGGTAGTGCCGGCCGTCGAACGGGCCGTTGTCGTCGCTCCACATCTGCCGGCAGATCTGCAACGTCTCCTCAAGACGTTCGAAGCGCTCCTTGACCGGCACGACCGGTACGCCGAGAGCGCGCTGCTCGCGCTCGTACCACGACGCGCCGATGCCGAGCCGGGCCCGCCCACCGGAGAGCACGTCGAGCGTGGTGACGATCTTGGCTAGCAGGCCCGGGTAGCGGTACATCACCCCGGTGACCAGGACACCGAGTGTCATCCGTTCGGTCTTCGCGGCCAGGTAGCCCAGCGTCGTGTATGCCTCCAGCATCGGCTCCTCGGCCGACGTGCTGAACTCCATCTGGAAGTAGTGGTCCATCACCGTGAACGCCGAGACACCGGCCTGCTCCGCGACCCTGGCGGTCTCCGCCAGGGTCGGGGCCAGCAGCGCCGGCTCGGCCGGTGTGGAGAAGTTCCAGTAGTGCAGACCCAGCCTCATCGCCCGTCCTTCCGGTCCCCGGTCGGCCACCTCGCATTATGCCCGGGTGGACGGTCCGCGGCCGGCCGTTCCGTCCGTGGCAGGTGGCGCCGCGCCGGTCACAGCCCCTGCTCGCGGGCCAGGCTGATGGCCTGGGCCCGGTCGGCGACCTGGAGTTTGGCGAAGATGTTGGAGACGTGGTTGCGTACCGTCTTCGTGCTCAGCCCGAGCCGCGCGGCGATCTGCGGATTGGTCAGGTGCTGGGCGATGAGCGTCAGGATCTCCCGTTCCCGGGAGGTGAGTTCGGGGAACGCCGGTTCGGTCCGGTCGAGCCCGGCGAAGTAGCCCATCAGTCGGGTGGCGATGGCCGGGCCGAAGATGGCCTCACCGTCGGCCACCACCCGCACCGAACGGATGATCTCCACCCGGCGGGCACCTTTGAGGACGTAGCCGCGCGCCCCGGCCCGCAGCGCGGCGAAGACCGAATCGTCGTCGTCGGCCATGGACAGGATCAGCACCCGGACGTGCGGACTCATCCGCACCAGCCGCTCGGTGGCCGCGATGCCGCCCATGCCGGGCATGGTCAGGTCGAGCAGCACCACGTCGGGCTGCAACCGGTCCAGGACGGCCAGCGCCTCCTCGCCGCTGGCGGCCTCGCCACACACCTCGATGTCGGGGCTGGTGGCCAGCAGCGCGCGCAGCCCGGCCCGGAACGGCGCGTGGTCGTCAACCAGCAGCACTCGGATCTGGTCCATCGGTCTCCTTCGTGCCGGTGAGCAGGGTCGCGGTGACGCGGGTGCCGGCACCTGGCGTCGAGGCGACGACGCAGGAACCGCCGAGTTCCTCGGCCCGCTCCCGCATCGAGTGCATGCCGACGCCGTCCGGCTGGCCGGGCCGGCGGCCCCGGCCGTCGTCGTGCACGTCCAGTTGCAGCATCCCGGCGGTGACCCGCAGCCGCAGCTCGACCTTGTCGGCGTGCGCGTGCCGGCGGGCGTTGTTCAGTGCCTCCACGGCGATCCGGTAGGCGGCGACCTCGGCCGCCGCGGACAGCGCGGGCAACGTCGCCGGGGCGTCGAAGACCACCCGAGGTCCGTCGTCCGGCCAGGCGGCGATGTGCGACCGGAGCGCGCCGACCAGGTCCATGGTGTCCAGCGCCGGTGGTCGCAGGCCGTTCACCAGCCGCCGTACGTCGGCGACGGCGGTCTGGGCGTCGACCACGATCTCCTCCAGCAGCCGCTGGGTCTGTTCTCCCGGGCCGAGTTCCTGGGCCGCCTCGGCGCGCATGGTCAACCCGGCCAGGGTCGGCCCGAGGCCGTCGTGCAGGTCCCGGCGCAGCCGCCGGCGTTCCTCTTCGCGGGCGACCACCAGGTGCTCGCGGGAGCGTTGCAGGTCGGCGGCGAGGGACTGGGCCTGGTCGAGGGCGCGGACCGCCTGCACGGCGACGCCGATGTGCCGGGCCAGGTCGCGCAGCAGCCGCAGCTCCCAGGCCCCGAGCGCGATCTCCCCGGTCCGGGGGCCGAGCAGCAGGTGACCGACCGGTTCGTTGGCGGCCAGCGGCAGCCGCACCGGGTCGGGCGGCGGGACACCGAGCCGGTACGACCGCCCGTCGACCGTCTGGATCTCCACGTAGGACAGTTGCAGCGCCTCGCGTACGGTGGCCGTGCTGGTGGCGAGCACCGCGCTGGCGTCCTGGGTCTGCTCCAGCCGCTGCCCGAGCCGGGCCAGCACCGCGTACGGGTCGTCGCGCTCGCCGTACACCAGCAGGTTGATCCGGCGTTGCAGCCAGTGCCGCAGCGGGGCGAAGATCAGCGTGGCGACGGCTGCGGCGACGAACGAGACCGGCAGGCTGGCCGAGGCGTCGAAGCCGGCCCCGAGCAGGCCGACGACCAGCACGTACGCGCCGCCGACGGCCGCCGACAGGGTGACGAACACCGCGCTACGGCTGATCAGCAGGTCGATGTCGAACAGCCGGTGCTGCCGGATGGCGATGCCGACGGCGACCAGGATCAGCGTGCCGCTCACCCCGCCGGCCACGTCCCAGAACACGCTGCCGTACGGCCAGAGGGCGGGGTGGTCGTCGGTCAGGCCGGCGACGAGCCGGGCCGCCACCACCCCGACCGCGATCGCGACCGCGTACCCGAGCCACTTGACCTGCTGGCGGTGCACCCCGTGGGCGCGGCGGGCCTGCCACACGACGGTGCCGCCGGCGGCGAGGAAGAGCATTCCGCTGGCCAGGGTGGCCCCGCCGGCGGTGACGTCGGCGATCGGCTGCCAGCCCGGTACGCCGAGCGGATTGACCGCGCCGACCGGGCTGACCTGCTCGTTGGCGCCGGGCCGCAGCGCACCGGTGACCATGGCGACGGTGCCGAGCGCCACCACCACCGCGATGGCCGGCCGCCACCGCGGCGACAACACCCGCCCGTCGGGGAAGAACACCGGGATCAGCGCCACCGCGAGGTTGCCGGGAACCCACAGCCAGTTCTGCGGCCAGGCCAGCGCCGCGGCGAACGGCAGCGAACCCGGGTCGACGACGAGACCGTGCGCGGCGTACTGGCCGCACGCCTCCTGAAGGGAGAAGCAGAGACCACCGGTCAGGGCGAGCCAGCCGACCGGATTCTCCGGGCGGTGCGCGGCGATCGTCGCCCCGACGATCCCGCACGCCACCACCATGAGCAGGTGGATCACGTCGCTGATCGAGGCGCGGTTGAGCGCGGCCAGTCCCACCGCGACGGCCGTCAGTTGCAGCGTCGCCCCGCACAACTGCCACGCGGCCTGGCGCGTCCAGGTGGGGCGGGTCCTGGGCGTACGGTCGGTGGTCATGGCGCCGCCGAGACTAGACGATCACGGTTGCCCGGTGGATCGGACGACCGGCCCGGCAACTCGGCCGCCACGGCGGGCCGGCCGCCGCGGGTAGACCCGCCGACCCCGGGCCGGTCACCCATGTCAGGACCGTCCGGTTTCCCGATGCTGGCCGAACGCCAGCGCCAGACCGGCCACCACCACCCAGATCCCGCCGGGCACCAGCGCGATGTACTGCACCGGCGCGAGCTGCGTCGCCGCGACCAGCAGCGCGATGACCGCGCTGAAGACCGCGAACCAGCGGCTGACCGAACCGTGCCGTAGCCCGCCGACGGCGACCGCCCCGGCGGTCAGCCCGATGCCACCCCAGAGCCAGGCCATGGTGGCGAAGATGGTGAGTTGGGGGGCGATCACGTCGGGGTCGTACTCCTCGGCGGAGCCCAGCGAGAAGAACAGCTCCGTCGAGATCCCGCCGCCGATCAGCAGGCCGACCAGTACCAGGCCGACACCGGTCGCGGCGAGCATCGGCACCAGGCTGCCGGCCGGTTCCTGCGCGCCCAGGTACCGGCGCAGCCCGGCCGCGAAGATCGCCAGGCAGACGATGGCGACCACGGTCACCACCTGGTGCGCCCAGACGTAGCCGGTGCCGGCGAGGGCGGCGACGTATTGCGCGTTGTCGCCGCGGAACTCCTCGGCGGGGGCGGTCAGGGTGGCGGTGGCGAAGATCCCGACCAGGCCGACCAGGCCACCGACCGTACCGGTCAGGGCCCAGCCCCGCGGCTGGCGTACGGGATCTGGGGATCGGCTCTCGGCCGGCTTCTCCGGCATCGTGGGGGAGTACATCGTTGGTATCTCCTTGGTTCGCGAGTGTGTCGCCTCAGACGATGTCGGCGATCCGGCCCGGTGCGCATGGGGCAGTGCGGCCCACGGCGGGGTGCGGAATCCCGGGCCGGCGGGACAACGGTCCCTGGCAGCCGGGATCGGGTGACGGCTCTACTACGCCGGGGGCGGCACCGAACGGTGCCTCACCGCCCCGCTGCGAAGGGAACCCATTCGATGACACGCACCTCCTGCCGGGCACGAGGTGTCGACCCGCCACGCGGACGAGCCCGCGCCCGGTGGCGATCGCCGGTGGCGGTGCTGATCTGCGTCGCTCTCGCCGCCACCGCCTGTACCGCCGACGGGGACGATCCGAAGCCGACCGGCGCGGTCGACCAGGCCGCCATCGAGGCGGTGGCCGGCCGGCTCGCGGACGACCCGACCGAGGCGGCCGAACAGCTCGTCGCCGAGATCCACTCGGCGGAACCGGCCCGGTCCGCGGCGGCGACCGCCGAACTGCTGCGTCGTGCCGGGCACCCGATCGTCTCCGCCAAGGGCCCGGTCGTGGCCATGCCCGACCAGGTGGCGATGTATGACGCACCGGTCTACGCCGAGCTGATCCCGCTGCTGGCCGCCGCCACCCGGGCCGGCGACCGGTACACCGTGGACCAGTTCGCCGACCTGCTGCACGCGGTCGGCCTGACCGTGAAGAAGGCGACGTTCGCCCAGCTCACCACGGCCATCGGGGGCTGGGCCAAGGAGCCGGGGGACCACCCGGTCTTCGTGTCCGCAGCCGCTGGCGTACGGGCCCTGTCGGCCCACCGCCAGCAGGTGCTGTTTCCCGGCGCCGACCCGGAGACGGCGTACCTCGACCCGTTGCAGACCGTCCTGCTGCTGGGGCACGCCACCAGCCGGTTCGCCGAGGTGGCCACGGACGGGAAACCGCAGGCGGCGGCCCGCCCCGGCCTGGTCGACCGGCTGCTCGGCGGCGGTGTCGCGCACGCCGCCTCGGACGACGGGCCGTGCAAGGCACTCAGCCGGCGGTTCGGTCCTGCGCCGGACCCGGTCGCCAAGGGGGTGATCGACTCAGCCAAGGGGTACCTGAAGGACGGGCTGATCAAGCTCCTCTCCGAGGAGGCGCAGGACAAGGTCGGTCGGGCGGACGAGGTGTGGGGCAAGTCGACCGCCGCGGCGAGCGCGATCCTGCTGCTGCTCGGCGCCCGGATCGCGCTGACCGCCGACAAGACCAGCACGCACTTCAAGCACACGGCCGGCAGCCGGGACGAGCACGTACTGCTGACCGCGTCGGCGACCTTCGACCTGGAGACCGCGCTGGACAAGATCGACTGCTACGCGTTGGCCGGGGTCTCCGTCCCGAAGGCCGGGCCGTTGAAGGACTTCACCATCCGGTGGAGCACCATCCAGCCACAGGCCGGCACGATCCAGAAGGGCGGTACGCAGCTGCTGAAGGCGGTGTCGGCGGACAGTGTGAAGTGGACCCGTGGGGTGAAGACCGGCGACGACGGGAAGGCCACCCTGGAGCTCAAGCCACCGGTGGAGGAGCCGGACGGCGAGGGGGAGAAGCTGACCGGCCAGGCCACCTACCTCGCCTCGCTGGACAAGGAGAGCCTTCCGTTCGAACTCGGTGACGTCTACGGCCTGCTGTCC
The DNA here is from genome assembly GCF_040682255.1 of Micromonospora sp. NPDC051296. Lineage (NCBI taxonomy): Bacteria > Bacillati > Actinomycetota > Actinomycetes > Micromonosporales > Micromonosporaceae > Micromonospora > Micromonospora sp. NPDC051296. The sequence goes on from NZ_JBFBAO010000105.1 coordinate 10,690, forward strand.
AACCCGGTCGGGTTCGGGGTGGGCAAGAACTTCGACCTGCTGCGGGATGTGCTGGTCAAGGCGGGCCTGCCGGCGCAGAGCATCACCATCGAGGTCACCTACCACGGATCCGACATCGTGCTGGCCCAGGGCGCGGGCGAGGTCAACCTGATCCTCGCGAAGCTGCCCAAGGTCTACGTCGACCTGGTCAGCTGCGCCGGGGTCGCCGGGCCGTTCAAGGGCACCGCCGGCTACGACGGTGCGCAGAGCGGCCAACTGCTGCAGATGGCCGGCGCGGCGGCCGGGGTGCCCGTACCGAAGGGCTTCGCCGGCAAGGACAACAAGATCACCTTCACGCCGAACGACCGGCCGGGGCCGCAGCCCTTCTTCATCATGAAGGGCGAGGGCGGCAACCAGTTCCTCGACGGCGTGATCCGTTTCTACCCGTTCCTCAACACCCGCGCGGTGGTGCTGGCCGACAACCGGATCGGCCGCCCGGTCGGCGACGTCGAGATCCTGCTCGCCGGCAGCACCTTCCCGTTCAGCAAGCTTTCCTGGCCGGTCGTCCGGGTGGCCGCCGACCCGCGCTGCCCCGAGGTGAGGTACAAGCATGACAACACGTGAGCCGTGGCGGATCCTGGCAGCGGCCACCGGCCTGGCGGCGGTGCTCGCCCTGGCCGCCTGTACCGGCGACGGCAGGCCCACCGCTGACGCCCCCGCCCCGACTGGCCGTTCCGCCGAGGCCGGACCGGCCACCGGATTCGCGGGTCTCTACCTCACCAGTGACGTGGTCCCGGTGTCGGAGTCCGAGACCCAGGTCGTCCTGGCCAGCGGTCGCTCGTGCCGGGACCTGTCCGGAATGCTGGTCGCAGGACAGTGGCGGCTGGTCGACCGGCTCTCCTTCGGCAAGCTCAGCGACGAGGAGGTGGCCCTGCTCGCGGGCTTCGGCGGGATCCCCGGGGACCTGTTGCAGCGTGGCGACCGGCTGGTCTTCGCCGGCCTGGAGGGCGGCGTGGCCTGCACGGCGACCGTGGTCGAGGTGGCTCGGGGGGAGATCACGATCGAGGGCAAGGGCCTGCCCGGAACGTCCTCGGGCTGGGTCGCGGCGACCCGCTGCTACCGGTCGAAGGCCGACGGCGCGCTGACGGTCAGCCTCTATTTCGACACCGACGACAAGGTGGGCGGCCAGGGCCAGATCGTGCTGAACAGGGCTGGCGACCGGTACCAGGTCGACGACGACGCCTCGGCGCTCACCCTGGCCCTGCTGCGGCACAAGGGCCGGTTCCTCGGCAGCATGTCGGCAGCGTACGCCGATCTCCGCCGCCGGCCGGCCGGCCTCAGCCAGCTCGGTCCCGGCGGGTCCTTCGCCGGTAGCGCCACGCTCCGGCCGGATCCGGACGAAACGACGCCGGCGGGCGTCATCGACCTCGCCGGGCTGGTCGACGGGGACGGCGGCGGTGGGCGGATCACACTGTCGTTGCCCTTCTCCTGTCCGACTGTGATCGAGATCAAGTAACCGGGTGGGCTCCGCGTGTCACGCGGGCCCCACCCGGCTCACCACGGACAGCCTCTTCTTGACTGATTCCAGAAAACGAGCCAGACTGCGGTGTGTGGCCACGGCCTTGGACTTCGAACAGATGCTGCGTGGGGCGGCTCTGCGCGTGACCCGTCCCCGGGTTGCGGTGCTGAGCGCCGTGCACGCGCATCCGCACGCCGACACGGACTCGATCATCCGTGCCGTGCGTGGGGGTCTCCCCGAGGTGTCCCGCCAGGCCGTCTACGACGTGCTGCGGGCACTGACGGGTGCGGGTCTGGTGCGGCGCATCGAGCCGCCCGGCTCCGTGGCGCGGTACGAGTCGCGGGTCGGTGACAACCATCACCACGTCGTGTGCCGGTCATGCGGTCTGGTCGCCGACGTCGACTGCGCCGTCGGCGAGGCACCCTGCCTGACCGCGTCCGACGGCCACGGCTTCTCGATCGACGAGGCCGAGGTCACCTACTGGGGCCTGTGCCCCGGCTGCTCCACCGCAGGCAATGCCTGATACCTGGTCCGCCAGTCACGGAAGGAACCTGATGTCCGAGAACCACGACGCCGTCGTTCATGACGCGAACGCGGGAAGCGAGTCGCGCTGCCCGGTCGCCCACGGACGCGCCCCGCACCCGACCCAGGGCGGCGGCAACCGCGGCTGGTGGCCGAACCAGCTCAACCTGAAGATCCTCGCCAAGAACCCGGCCGTGGCCAACCCCCTCGGTGTGGAGTTCAACTACGCCGAGGCGTTCAAGGCCCTCGACCTCGCCGCCGTCAAGCGCGACATCGCAGAGGTCCTGACGACCTCGCAGGAGTGGTGGCCGGCCGACTTCGGCCACTACGGCCCGTTCATGATCCGGATGGCGTGGCACAGCGCGGGCACCTACCGCATCAGCGACGGCCGGGGTGGCGCCGGCGCCGGTCAGCAGCGCTTCGCGCCGCTCAACAGCTGGCCGGACAACGGGAACCTGGACAAGGCCCGCCGCCTGCTGTGGCCGGTCAAGAAGAAGTACGGCCAGAACCTCTCCTGGGCCGACCTCATGATCCTCGCCGGCAACGTCGCCCTGGAGTCGATGGGCTTCAAGACCTTCGGCTTCGCCGGTGGCCGGGAGGACGTCTGGGAGCCCGACCAGGACGTCTACTGGGGCCCCGAGACCACCTGGCTCGGTGACGAGCGCTACACCGGCGACCGGCAGCTGGAGAACCCGCTCGCCGCGGTCCAGATGGGTCTCATCTACGTCAACCCGGAGGGCCCGAACGGCAACCCGGACCCGATCGCCTCGGCCCGGGACATCCGCGAGACGTTCCGCCGGATGGCGATGAACGACGAGGAGACCGTCGCGCTGATCGCCGGCGGCCACACCTTCGGCAAGACCCACGGTGCCGGCCCGGCCGACCACGTCGGCGCCGAGCCGGAGGCCGCCTCGATCGAGGAGCAGGGCCTGGGCTGGAAGAACAGCTTCGGCACCGGCAAGGGCGCCGACACCATCACCAGCGGGCTCGAGGTCACCTGGACCTACCACCCGACCCGGTGGGACAACGAGTTCTTCCACATCCTCTTCGCGTACGACTGGGAGCTGATGGAGTCGCCGGCCGGCGCGAACCAGTGGCGGCCCAAGAACGGCGCGGGCGCCGACATGGTGCCCGAGGCGCACGACGCGTCGAAGCGCCGCGAACCGCGGATGCTCACGTCCGACCTCGCGCTCCGCTTCGACCCGGTGTACGAGCAGATCTCGCGGCGCTTCCTGGAAAACCCGGACGAGTTCGCCGACGCCTTCGCCCGGGCGTGGTTCAAGCTGACCCACCGCGACATGGGCCCGGTCGTCCGCTACCTCGGCCCGGAGGTCCCGACCGAGACGCTGATCTGGCAGGACCCGATCCCCGCGGTGACGCACGAGGTCATCGACGCCGAGGACGTGGCCACCCTCAAGGGCCAGATCCTCGCCTCGGGCCTGTCCGTCTCCCAGCTGGTCTCCACCGCGTGGGCGTCGGCGTCCACCTTCCGCGGCGGTGACAAGCGCGGCGGCGCCAACGGGGCACGGCTCCGTCTCGAGCCGCAGAACGGGTGGGAGGTCAACAACCCCGACGAGCTGGCGACGGTGCTGCGCACCCTGGAAGGCATCCAGGAGGCGTTCAACGCCGCCCAGACCGGCGGGAAGCAGGTCTCGCTGGCCGACCTCATCGTGCTCGGCGGGTCCGCGGCGGTCGAGCGGGCCGCCGAGAGCGCCGGGTACGCCGTCGAGGTGCCCTTCGCGCCGGGACGCACCGACGCGTCGCAGGAGCAGACCGACGTGGAGTCCTTCGCCCCGCTGGAGCCGACTGCCGACGGGTTCCGCAACTACCTCGGCAAGGGCCACCGCCTGCCGGCCGAGTTCCTCCTGGTCGACAAGGCGAACCTGCTGACCCTGAGCGCGCCCGAGATGACCGCCCTCGTCGGTGGTCTCCGCGTCCTCGGCGCGAACCACCAGCAGTCGTCGCTGGGCGTCCTCACCACGACCCCCGGGTCGCTGACCAACGACTTCTTCGTCAACCTGCTCGACCTGGGCACGGCGTGGAAGGCGACGTCCGAGGACGCGAACACCTTCGAGGCCCGTGACCTCGCCACCGGCGAGGTCAAGTGGACCGGCAGCCGCGCCGACCTCGTCTTCGGCTCGAACTCCGAGCTGCGGGCGCTCGCGGAGGTCTACGCGAGCGACGACGCACGGGAGAAGTTCGTGCACGACTTCGTCGCCGCCTGGGTCAAGGTCATGAACCTGGACCGGTTCGACCTGGCCTGATCGATGTCGGACGTCCAGGTCGGCCCGCGCGGGCCGACCTGGACGTCCCCCGATCCGGTGGTCGGTTCGCCGGTCACCCCGCAGCCGTACCCGCTTGCCGTGTCAGGGCGGGCAGACGGATCTCACCGTCGCCGGTCGCGGGTTCGAGTCCCGCCCGCCCCACCAATGCGTCACCGCGCGAACCGGGTGTAATTGCCATGGGCCGGCCTGATGGCCTGGTTGGTCGCTGGTTGCAGTGTTAAAGGCGTGGGGCGCGCGTCTGCCGGTAGGTGGTGGGGCGGCCCCGGCCGCCGTCTTGGTGCACGAGGCCGCGGTTGCGCAGGCTTCGGAGGGCCTTGCGGATGTTGGGTCCGGTCAGGTCGAGCGTGGTTTCGAGTTGGGCTACGGTCCTCGGTCCGGATGTGAGCGCGTCATAGATGCGTAGCTCGGTGGTGTTGAGGGCCGGGCTCGTTGACGTGCTTGCGGGGCCGCGGAGCAGCACGGTGAACCTGATGTTGGTGTCGATGTACTGCGCTGGTGGTAGGGCGCGGTCCGACAGTTCGTGAGCGATGGTGGGGATGCCGCTGGCGAGGGCCTCGATGACCCGGCCGCCGGTGGCGGCTGAGCGGACGTGTTGGCAGATGCCTACGAGGAGCCCGTTGCGGGCGGAGGTGACGGCGTCGTGGCCGAGGCGGTCGACGGTGATGCCGTATAGGCCACCAGGGTTGGTGACGACGAGGCGGTCGCGGCGTAGCCGTACCTCGATGGCGAAGGCCTGCGACCAGTGGTCGAGGTCGCGGTGGATGAGGGCGTTGGCGATGATTTCACGGAACGCGACCAGGGGGTACGTGGGGCGATCGGCGACACTGCCATCGGGGTTCGCGACGATGACCGTGTCGAATGTGCGGCGGGCCCAGTCCAGTGCGGTGTCGAGCATGCGGGGAATGGGCCCTGTGATCGTGATCTGGTTGCGGGCTCGCGCTGCGGGTGGGTCATGAGGCAGGGGTTCGGCGGCGGCCTGAATGACGTAACGGGGAAAGAACTGCTGTGGATGGACGCCGAGAGCGAGTAGGCCGGCCGTGGTGGGTTGCCCTCCACTCACGGTGACGCCGGCTCGGCGCAACAACTCGGCGTCGTCGGTGAAGCGCCCCAACCCGGTGGCGTCCCGCTCGCGTACCGTCGCCAGGTACGAGGCGACCAGGTCTGGATCGAGGTCATCGAAGCTGGCACCGTCGACGGGTCGGCGGTCGAACAGTGGCGGTCGACGGGCGGCAAGGAAGCCTTGAGTCTCCAGGTCGGACAGCGGAAAGTCGCCGTCGTAGCCACGAAGATACGCAGTGCCTGTGGCGGTGACCCGACACGGCTTTGCCGACGGGTCGCACTCGTGAACCCGAGCGACGATCACCGGTTGCCCGTCGACGATGCCGTCGTCGATAGAGAGGCTCACTGGTGGTGTGTAAGCGCGGGCCTTCGTGGCGAGACCCTGCTTGAGGATCTGCGGATCGGCCAGTGGTACCGGGCGGAAGCCGGTACGTTCGTCCAACCCCAGGATGATCGTCCCACCGCCGGGAAGGTTGGCCAAGGCACTCAACGAGGCCGTCAGCGAGACAGGCAGCCCGCCTGCGGCGGCCTTGACCTCGACGTTGGTCGTGTCCCCGCCCGACGCGCGCAGCGTCTGTATCAGGTTGTCCAAGTCCTCGGTCACGGCACGAAATGTAACCACCCTGGCGTTACATTTCAAGTTCATGGGTTGCATTTGGCGTTGCGCCACCGTTCAGCGGCAGCGGGTCACCGACGATCGTGGCGCTGCGGTTCGCATGGTGGTACCTCCGGCCCACAACGGATTTGAGGGTCAGCCTCAACGTGAGCTTCGAGCCCCGCGGCGCGGCGGCCTGAGGCGATTACGGCGCTGCGCGTCGCACGTTTGAGTACGCATTACTCAGGACGTGCCTGCGACGGTTCCTTAGGTTCGCCCTCATGATGTCCTCTCGACCCGTCCTCTCCTCCGGTACATGGTTCCGGCGCGCACTGACGACCCTGACCTTCGGTGCCCTTCTGCTGCCTACGATCCTCGCCCCGTCGGCCAGTGCCGCCGACGGCCGACGCAGCGACATCTTGTCCGACCTGCGGGTATGTGACCTGTCCGCCTGCTACCTCGCGCTACGGGTCGTGGACTCCGACGGCGACGGTGTGGCCGACGCCGACGAGATCGTCCTCGGCTACGACCCGCTCGACCCGGCCAGCACCCCGCCGCTGTCCCTTGTCCTGGACGCGACCCTCGGCGGGAAGCTGCCGACCTACGAGCTCGGGTACGGCACGTGGGCCGTGTTCCCGGAGGAGTTCGTCAACGGTCTCGAGAAGAAGTGGATCGGCCTCCAGGACCTGCCCGCGGGTGTCGAGCCGAGCCTGCCGTCGCAGGTCTTCGGGATTCCCACCCGTAGGGGCAGCCTCGCGCTCGCCGGGATCGACGACGGGCTGCTCAAGGGCCTCGGCATCGAAGCGCCCTGGAAGACCGGCCTGACCTTCGGCCTGACCCTCGACAGCGCCGGCAACAAGATGGGGATCGACCTCGGCCGGTTCAACGGCAGTTGGTACGGCGCCTACGACGGCGCGACCGCCTGGTGGGCAGCCAGCCACGGCGGCGTGAAGAGCTCAGGCCCCGACAAGGGGACGTGGGTGCAGGGATACGGCGACGGGTCCTCGTCGAGAACCTGGGACGGTACGCCGGGGTGCGACGGACTGTGCACGTCGAGCAGCCGGACCGAGTACTACGACTCGGGACTGAACACGGTGGGGTCGTCGACCGACGAGGCGTACTACGACCTGAACGGCAGGTACCACACCGACCGGACGCAGCGCGACCAGAACGGGAACGTCGTCAAGGAGACGCACACCACCCACGAGAGGAACAAGGAGGGCGGCACGACGATCACGAAGGACACCACCGAGTACGAGCGCGACGAGAACGGCAAGGTCACCGGGACGAAGAAGACCCACACCGAGCGGACGGTCGACGAGGACGGCAACGAGACCTCCTCGAAGACCACGACCCAGAAGTGCGACGCCAAGGGTGAGAACTGCCACGACGCGATGACCACCGGCGAGGAGGGCACCGGCGTGGCTCTGCCCGGCACGGCCTGGCTCTCG
>NZ_JBFBAO010000106.1:0-17922 GCF_040682255.1 Micromonospora sp. NPDC051296
GGTTCATCTTCCTGAGCGTTCTGTGGCAGGTCCTCAGCAGGTACGTCAAGGCGCTCAACTGGCCGGGTGCGGGTGAGTTGGCCACCTACTCGCTGGCGATCCTGCCGCTGCTGTTCTTCCTGGTGTTCCGGTATCTGCCGATGCTCGGCAACGTGATCGCCTTCCGCCGGTTCCAGCCCGGCGGCAGCATCTTCGGCGAGTACTGGGTCGGCCTGCGGTACGTGAAGATGTTCCTCAGCGACCCCACCTTCTGGAACGTCTTCACCAACACGCTGGTGCTGGGCGCGCTGACCCTGCTGTTCTGCTTCCCGCTGCCGATCGTGCTCGCGCTGCTGCTCAACGAGGTACGCGCCCGCAAGCTCAAGCGGTTCGTGCAGTCGGTGTCCTACCTGCCGCACTTCCTGTCCATCGTGATCGTGGCGGCCATGGTCATGCAGCTGCTGTCGATGGACGGGTCGATCAACCAGCTGGTGCGGGCGGCCGGCGGCGAGGCGGTGCCGTTCCTACAACGCCCCGAGTGGTTCCGGGCGATCTACGTCTCCTCGGAGGTCTGGCAGACCGTCGGCTGGGGCACCATCCTCTACCTCGCCGCGCTCACCACCATCGACGACGACCTGTACGAAGCCTCCCGGATAGACGGCGCCAACCGGTGGCGGCAGACCTGGCACGTCACCCTGCCGGGCATCCGACCGACCATGGTGACGCTGCTGATCCTCAACATCGGCACCTTCATGGCCGTCGGCTTCGAGAAGATCCTGCTGCTCTACAACCCGCTCACCTATCCGACCGCCGACGTGATCTCCACGTACCTGTTCCGGATGGGCTTCGGGTCCAGCAACTTCAGCTACGCCGCCGCGATCGGGCTGTTCGAGGCGGTGATCGGGTTGATCCTCGTCCTGTCGGCGAACCTGATCGCCCGCCGCACGGTGGGGACGAGCCTGTGGTGAGGCAGACCCGCGGCTACCGGGTGTTCCAGGTGGTCAACGCGATCATCCTGACTCTCGTCGTGCTGGTGACGCTCTACCCGTTCGTCAACATCGTGGCCCGTTCGATGAGCGAGGAAGCGTACATCATCTCCGGTCAGGTGAACCTCGTCCCGCGTGGGTTCAACCTGGACACCTACCGGCTGGTGATGTCCGACTCGATGTTCTGGACGAACTACCGCAACACCCTGGTCTACACCGTCGCCGCCACGGTCATCTCGATCGTGCTGACCACCTGCTACGCGTACGTGCTGTCCAAGAAGCACCTCAAGGGGCGCACCGCGCTGGTCGGCATCGCGGTGTTCACCATGTTCTTCAGCGGCGGGCTGATCCCCAACTACGTGCTGGTCACCAGCCTGGGGCTGAAGAACAGCGTCTGGGCCATCGCGCTGCCCAACGCGATCAACGTGTTCAACCTGCTGGTGATGAAGGCGTTCTTCGAGAGCCTGCCGGTCGAGTTGGAGGAGGCCGCGGCCGTCGACGGGCTGAACACGTACGGCATCCTGCTGCGGATCGTGCTGCCGCTGTCGAAGGCGATCGTCGCCACGATGGTGCTGTTCTACGCGGTGGCCTTCTGGAACTCGTGGTTCGCCGCGTTCCTCTACCTGGACCGGCAGGAACTCTGGCCGGTCACCATCTACCTGCGCAACCTGATCGCCGGTGCCACCGGCGCGGAGAACGTCGGCGCGATCGCCGAGGCCAACGAGGTGCAGGCCGAGGCGACTCTCAAGGCCGTGACCATCGTGCTCACCACCCTGCCCATTCTCCTGGTCTACCCCTTCGTCCAGCGGTACTTCGTCCGCGGCATCATGCTCGGCGCGGTCAAGGGTTAGCCAGCGTGTCCACCCGCCCCCCACCACCGAACCGAAAGGACCCGCCATGCCCCGCAGACCGTGGCGCCGCGTTGCCACAGCCGCCGCCGCTCTGCTCGCCGTCACCGGCATCGCCGCCTGTAGTGACGACCCGTCCGATGCCCAGGACCTGTCGGAGAACCGGGTCGGCGCGATGGCCGAGTACGCCGCCGGTACGCAGTTCAAGGCCACCGAGCCGGTCTCCTTCTCCGTCCTCTACAACAACCACCCGAACTATCCGCTGAAGAACGACTGGCTGTTCTGGTCGGAGCTGACCTCGCGGACCAACGTCACGCTCGACCCGGTCGCCGTGCCACTGAGCGACTACAACCAGAAGCGCAGCCTGCTGATCGGCGCCGGTGACGCGCCGTTGCTCATCCCGAAGACGTACCCGCCGGACGTGAACACCTTCGTCTCCTCCGGGGCGATCCTGCCGGTCAGCGACTACCTCGACCTGATGCCAAACCTCAAAGACAAGATCGAGAAGTGGAACCTGAAGCCTGAGATCGACACGCTCCGGCAGGAGGACGGAAAGTTCTATCTGCTGCCCGGTCTGCACGAGAAGCCCTGGCACGACTACTCGCTGGCGGTGCGGACGGACATCCTCGAAGAGCTGAACCTGGCGGTCCCGAAGACCTGGGACGACCTCTACACCGTGCTCAAGGCGATGAAGGCGAAATATCCGGACGTCTACCCGTTCTCCGACCGGTGGAGCCAGCCCAACCCGGCCGGCAACCTGCTCAACCTGCTGGCCGTGTCGTACGGGCTGGATGGGGCGGGCTGGAACTTCCAGCACGTCAGCTGGGACCCCGAGGCGAAGAAGTTCGAGTACACCGGCGCCACCGAGAAGTACAAGCAGATGTTGCAGTACCTCAACAAGCTGGTCGCCGAGAAGCTGCTCGACCCGGAGAGCTTCACCCAGACCGACGACGCCGCCCGGCAGAAGCTCGCCAATGGCAAGTCCTTCGTGATTAGCGCCAACGCCCAGGCCGTGGTCAACGACTACCGGCCGGACCTGGCGAAGAACGCCAAGGCCAAGATCGCGAAGATCCCGCTGCCGGTCGGGCCGGCCGGAGAGATCAACCCGGCCAGCCGCCTGGAGAACGGCATGATGATCTCCTCGAAGGCCCGGGACAGCAAGAACTTCGTGGCGATGATGCAGTTCGTCGACTGGCTGTGGTACTCCGACGCGGGCCAGGAGTTCGCCAAGTGGGGCGTGGAGGGCACCACCTTCGCCAAGGACGCCGCCGGCAAGCACGCCCTCGCGCCGGACGTCAACGTCATCGGCCTGAACCCCGACGCCCCGAAGCACCTGCAGAAGGACTTCGGCTTCTACAACGGGGTGTTCGCCTACGGCGGCACCCCGGAACTGGTGCAGGCGTTCTTCTCCCCGGAGGAGCAGGAGTTCCAGCAGGTGATGAACGCCCGGACGCCGAAGTTGCCGCCGCCGCCGTATCCGCTTCGCGACGAGGAGCGGGAACAGGTGTCGCTCTGGGAGACCCCGCTGCGCGACCACGTCTACCAGGCCACGCTCCAGTTCATCCTCGGGCAGCGTGACTTCGCCCAGTGGGACGCCTACCTGGCGGAGCTGAAGAGCAAGAACATGGACGCCTACATGGAGACGGTCACCGAGGCGTACGACCGCTACCAGCAGGCGAACGGCTAGAACCTGGCCGGTCCGGTCGTGTCGGCGCGACCGGACCGGCCACCTCCCCGCAGGCATCGAGCACGAGGACGGCGATGCGCAGCAACGTTTCGGAACACCCCGTTGGCCGGCTGTCCGACGCGTGGCGCTTCGCCGTCGGCACCGGCCGGTTCGAGCTGGCGCTGCGGCGCGACTACCAGGACTCCCTCGCGCTCCTGCAACGCGAGATCGGCTTCCGGCACATCCGCGGGCACGGGCTGTTCAGCGACGGCGTCGGCGTGCACCGCCTGTACGAGTACCGGGGCGAGCGCCACGTCCGGCACAACTTCACCTATCTCGACCAGGTCGTCGACGCGTACCTCGAACTGGGCATCCGGCCGTTTCTGGAGCTGGGCTTCATGCCCGCCGGCCTGGCCAGCGGCGAGCAGACGGTGTTCTGGTGGCGCGGCAACGTCACCCCGCCCCGCTCGCACACCGAGTGGGCCGACCTGGTCCGGGCCACAGTCGGTCACCTCGTCGACCGGTACGGCCTGGCCGAGGTGCGCGGCTGGCCCATCGAGGTGTGGAACGAACCCGACCTCACCGACTTCTGGCAGGATGCCGACACCGACGCCTACCACCGGCTGTACGAGGTGACCGCGCACGCGGTCAAGGAGGTGGACGCCGCGCTCCAGGTGGGCGGTCCGGCGCTCTCCCCCGGTGCCGGCGACGACTGGCTGCCCCGGTTCGCCGAGTTCGTCACCGACCGGTCGGTGCCGGTCGACTTCGTCAGCCGGCACGCGTACACCTCCGGGCCGGCGCAGCACGTGCCGTTCGGCGTGCACCAGACCCTGGCCCCGGCGGGCCGGTTGCTGGAGCAGTTCGCCAGCCCGCGCCGGCAGCTCGCCGGCACCCCGCTCGCCGAACTGCCGGTGCACGTCACCGAGTTCAACTCCTCCTACCGGCCGGACAACCCGATCCACGACACCGCGTTCCACGCCGCCTATCTCGCCCCGGTGCTGGCCGCCGGCGGCGACCTGGTCGACTCCTTCGCGTACTGGACGTTCAGTGACATGTTCGAGGAGCAGGGGGTGCCGACCACGCTGTTCCACGGCGGGTTCGGCCTGCTCACCCACCGCCAGATCAAGAAACCCACCTACCACCTGTACGCGTTCATGAGCCGGCTCGGCGACCAGGTGCTCGCCCGCGGCGCGGACCACCTGGTCACCCGCGACGACTCCGGGCGGGTCACCGTGCTGGCCTGGGCACCGGTCGACGTCACCGGCCGCGACCCGGTCGACGGGCACGCCGTGCGCCTGTCGCTGCCGGTGGCCCCGGCCCGCACCGCCTTCCTGCTGCGCTCCTCGGTCAGCGAGGAGGCGGGCAACGCCTGGCGGCCGTGGTGCGAGCTGGGCCGCCCGGCCTCGCCGACCGCGCGCCAGCTCGACCTGCTGCGGGAGGCCGCCGAGCCGGCCCGGCGGCACGCGTCGTTGCCGGTGGTGGCCGGCCGCGTCGAGCTGGACCTGCACCTGACCCGGCACGAGGTGACCCTGGCCGAGGTCACCCCGGTGACCGACGAGACACCACCGTGGTGGGACGAGCGCCGCCTGCTCGGAGGGCCGGCGTGAGCACCGCGGCTCGGCGTGAGTTCGGCGAGGGGCCGCTGTCGCGGGGGGCCGCGCTGGTCTACACGCTGCTGGTGGTCGAGTTGTTGCTGCTGCTCTGCGCGGCGCCCGGCCTGGCCGCGCTGTTCGCGTTGGAGCGCCACGTGAGCAACCTGCCGCTGGTCGCCGTCTGCGCGGCGCCGCTCGGCCCGGCGCTGTCCGCCGCGGTGTACGCGCTGCACCGCCAGCGCCTCGACCTGACCGACCTGCACCCGTGGCGGCTGTTCTGGCGTGGCTACCGGGCGAACCTGACCGGCTCGCTGCTGGTCTGGGTGCCGACGCTGGTGTGGCTGGCCGTCATCGCGGTGAACCTGGTCAACCTGCCGGCCGCCGGGGTCCCGGCCTGGTGGGCGGTGCCGTTGGTGCTGGTCGGTGCGGGGGTGGCCGTGGTCGGGGTCAACGCGCTGGTAATCACCTCGCTGTTCACGTTCCGGCTGCCCGACGTGGTGCGGCTGGCCGGGTACTTCGTGCTGCGTACCCCGGTGGTGGCGGTCGGCACCGCGTTGCTGCTGGTCGCGGCGACGATGCTCACCCTGGTCGCCTCGGAGGCGGCGCTCGCCGCACTCGGCTCGGTGTTGGCTCTGGCCCTGGTCCGCGGCGGCGAACCGATGATCGCCACCATCCGGAAGGAGTTCGTGACGTGAGTCTGCCGGTCACGCCGAAGGTGCCGTTCGGCGGCGACTACAACCCGGAGCAGTGGCCCGAGCCGGTGTGGGGCGACGACTACCGGCTGTTCGACCTGGCCGGCATCGACACCGTCACCCTCGGCGTCTTCGACTGGGGGCTGACCCAGCCGACCCCGAACGGGTACGACTTCTCCCTGCTGGACCGCATCGTCGAACGGGCCACCAGGCAGGGTCGGATGATCTGTCTGGCCACCGGCACCGGAGCCCACCCGGCGTGGCTGGCCCGCGCCCACCCGGAGGTGACCCGGGTCGACTTCGAGGGGCGTCGGCACCGGTTCGGGCAACGGCACAACTCCTGCCCCAGCTCGCCGGTGTTCCGCCGGCTGTCGGCCGAGCTGGCGCGCCGGGTGGCCGACCGCTACGCCGACAACCCGTCGGTGGTGGCCTGGCACGTCGGCAACGAGTACGGCGGGGCCTGCTACTGCGAGCTGTGCGCGGCGGGCTTCCGGGGGTGGCTGCGCGACCGCTACGGCACCCTGGCGGCGCTGAACACGGCCTGGTACACCACGTTCTGGTCGCACACCTTCACCAACTGGGACGAGATCGAGCCACCGTCGGCGCTGACCGAGCACTGGCGCGGACCGGACCATACCGCCTTCCAGGGCATCACCCTCGACTACCGGCGGTTCATGTCCGAGGCGATGCTGACCAACTTCCGCGACGAGAAGGCGGCGATCCGCGAGTCCAGCGACCTGCCGGTGACCACCAACTTCATGGGCATGTACCGGCCGATCGACTATCACCGCTGGGCGGAGCACCTGGACTTCGTCTCGTGGGACAACTACCCACCCGACAACAGCTCGCCACACTGGATGGCGCTGAGCCATGACCTGATGCGGGGCCTGAAGGGCGGGCAGCCGTTCTGGTTGATGGAGCAGACGCCGAGCATGACGGCGTGCCGGGACGTCAACCCGCTCAAGCGGCCCGGGGTGATGCGGCTGTGGAGCTGGCAGGCGGTCGCGCACGGCGCGGACGCGGTGCTGTTCTTCCAGCTACGGGCGTCGCGTGGGGCGTGCGAGAAGTACCACGGTGCGGTCATCGGCCACGCCGGCCGCGCCGACACCCGGGTGTTCCGGGAGGTCGCCGAACTCGGGGCGGAACTGGGCCGGCTCGGCGGCGCGACGCTGGGCGCGCGGACCCCGGCAAGGGTGGCGTTGCTGTTCGACTGGGACAGCTGGTGGGCGCTGGAGATCTCCGACGGCCCGTCCCGGCTGGTCCGCTACCAGCAGGTGGTGCTGGCCTACTACCGCGCGCTGCGGGAGGCCGGGGTGGACGTCGACGTGATCGGCGTCGGCGCGGACCTCTCCGGCTACCAGGTGGTCGTAGCCCCGGCCCTGCACCTGGTCAAGGACGACCTGGCCGACCGGTTGGCCCAGGTGGCCGAGCGCGGCGGGTCGGTGCTGACCACCTTCCTGTCCGGCCGGTTGGACGTCGACGGCAACGCGTACCTGATGGACGTGCCCGGCCCGCTGGGGCCGCTGATGGGCGTCCGGGTCGACGAGTGGGACGCCCGCGACGCGGACGTGGTCAACCCGGTCTGCCTGGGCGCCGGCGCCGACCGGGTCGAGGTCGCCGCGCGGCTGGTGTTCGAGCTGGTCATCGCCGAGGGCGCCGAGGTGCTGGGCAGCTACCAGGCCGACTTCTACGCCGGCACCCCGGCGGTCACCCGCAACGCGTACGGCGACGGCCACGGCTGGTACGTCGGCACGGCGCTGGACCAGCCCGGGGTGTCCTGGGTGGTGCGGCAGGTGCTCGACCACCACGGCCTGACCGGACCGTACCCGGACGTGCCGGGCCTGGAGACCGCGGTGCGGGTCACCGCCGACGGGACGCGGCTGCTGTTCCTGCTCAACCACGACGCCGAGCCGGTACAGGTGACCGCCACCGCCAGCGGCGTCGACCTGCTCACCGGCACCCGGGTCGAGTCCGGCAGACCACTGCGGCTCGACGGCCACGGGGTCCTCGTGGTCCGTGCGGAGTAGCTACTAACTGCGGCGTCAATCAGCGTTTGGTCACCGCCCGACGAGAAGGCTTGCTACCTTCATGGTGCTCTGCTGGTCTTACAGCAGATATGAGCCTGTATGGGTGTATTCCGTGGGCTTCGATTTGTCGGACATCCCTGTGCCGCCTGCCCGGTGACCGGCTGGCGTCCGCACGGTCGTGGCTGGATGGCAACGGGTGGGTCCGGGCGTGGTTGGCGTAGGAGGTTTGCGGTTCCGTGCAGCAGTCAGGCTCCACCAGTACGTCCGTCTCACCGCTGCCGCCGGACCCTCTTCCCGACGAGGACCTCCGTATCGTCGCGGGTCCGCGTCGGCTGCACCACGTGTTCGAGTCGGCGTGCGACCGGACTCCGTCGGCCCTCGCACTCGAGTGCGGCAGCGAGTTGTTGACCTACCGCGAGTTGGACGAGCGTGCCAATCGGCTGGCCCATCACCTGCGGGCGCTCGGCGTCGCGAGCGGCGCCCGGGTCGCCATCCTGCTACCGCGCTCGGTCGAGACGTACGTGGCGTTGCTGGGCGTGGGGAAGGCCGGCGCGGCTTTCGTGCCGATCGACCCCGAGTCCCCCGCCGACCGGGTCGCCTACATAGCCGAGGATTCCGATGTCGAGTTGGTGTTGACCTCCTCGGCGCTCGCCGACCGCGTGGGTAACCGGCGCGCTCTCGTCATCGACGAGTGTGCCGCAGACCTGACCGCGGTGCCGAGCGACCGGCCGGATCTCGGGCGGGACGGCATCCCGGACCCCACCGCCTACGTGATCTACACCTCCGGGTCCAGCGGTCGACCCAAGGGTGTGGAGGTTGCGCAGTCGAGCATCTGCAACTTCCTCGACGTGGTGCCCGGCGTGTACGACGTGCGGCCGACCGATCGGGTCTACCAGGGCATGACGATCGCGTTCGACTTCGCGATCGAGGAGGTCTGGCCGACGTGGTCGGTCGGGGCGACGCTGGTGGCGGGGCCCAACGACTCCCGCCGTCTCGGCGCAGAGCTGGCGGACTTCCTGGACGGGGCCGGCATCACCGCCTTCTACTGCGTGCCGACGCTGCTGGCCACGATTCCCCGCGACCTGCCCCGAATCCGGAACCTGTACGTCGGCGGTGAGGCCTGCCCGGGGCAACTGGTCGAGCGGTGGAGCCGCCCCGGTCGGCGGATCCTCAACACCTATGGGCCGACCGAGGCGACGGTGACCGCGACCTGGGCGGAACTACTCCCCGGACGGCCGGTCACCATCGGGCGGCCCCTGCCGACCTACTCGGTGGTGCTGCTGGACGAGCGGCGGCGGCCGGTCGCCGACGGCGAGGTCGGCGAGATCTGCATCGGCGGTGCGGGGGTGGCGCGCGGGTACGTCGGGCGCCCTGACCTGACCGCCGACCGGTTCATCGAACATCCGTTGGCACCACCCGGCAGTCGGCTCTACCGCACCGGCGACCTGGGTCGGCTCACTGCCGACGGCGAGATCGAGTACCTCGGCCGGGCGGATTCCGAGGTCAAGATCCGTGGTCACCGGGTGGACCTCGGTGAGATAGAAAGCGTGCTACTGGAGGACCCCGCGGTGGCCGAGGCCGTGGCGGTGCTCGTCCCGGTCGCCGACGGCCCGGACGCCCCCCGCGAGTTGGCCGTCTACCTCGTACCGCACGACGGCGATGCGGGTGGGCGGGAGGAACTGACCGCCCGGCTCTGCCAGACCCTGCAGACCCGGCTGCCCGGCTACATGGTGCCGTCCTTCCTGGACATCGTCACGGCGCTGCCGACCATGCCCAGCGGCAAGGTCGACCGGAAACGGCTGCCCGCGCCGACCCGCCGTCTCACCCGCGCCATCGGCCCGGTCGTGGCCGCCGCAGGCGAGCTGGAGGAACAGGTACGTGCGGCGTGGGCTGAGGCGTTCGGCATCCAGCCCGAGGCGCTCTCGGTCGAGGCGGACTTCTTCACCGACCTCGGGGGGCATTCGCTGCTCGCGGCGCGGGTCGTGTCGTTGCTGCGCGCCCGCGAGGTGGGCCTGAGCCCCGCGGTCCGTGACCTGTACGCGAATCCGACCGTACGCGGCATGGCAGCTCATCTTGCCGCCGCCCAGCGGGTGCCAGGGTCGACCGCTCCGCCTCGGGGCGCCCTGCTGCGGCACCGCAGCCGGCGCATCGCCCTGGCCGGGTTCGGCCAGGGGACGGTGATCTACCTGCTGTTGCTGGCCGTCACGTTACCCGTCTCCTACGTCTACACCCGCAACGACGGTTTCGTGTCGACCCGCGTGCTCGCGGAGCTGATGGTCGCGATCCTGCTCAGCTATCTCGGGGTGCGGTGGCTGCTGCCGGTGCTGCTGGCCCGGCCGTTGGCCGTGGGCATCCGGCCCGGCCGGTACCGCCTGTGGGGGCCGACCTATGTTCGGCTCTGGGCGTTGAATGTCCTGCTGGCCATCGGGCCGCTCGCCGTGCTCAGCGGTTCTCCGCTGATGGCCACCTACCTCCGGTTGCTCGGCGCCAGGATCGGACGCCGGACCATGATCGCGACCAGCGCGATCAGTCTGCCGACGTTGATCTCCGTCGAACGGGGCGCCTCGATCGGGTACGGCGCTTCGCTGCGTCCGTGGCGGGCGGAGGACGGGTGGGTCGTGATCGGGCGGATCACGGTCGGGCCGAATGCCTTCGTCGGTGCGAACGCAGTTCTCGAGACCGGCGCTTCGGTCGGGGCGAACGCCGGCCTCGGCGAGCAGTCGGTCCTCGTCCAGGGCGACGCGGTGCCACCCGGAGCGCGCTGGGCGGGTTCACCGCCGGCTCCGACCGAGCGACTCGCCCCCACCGTCGAAGCCATGCTCAGCTACCGCCGGCTACGGCACGGCTGGCGCCTGCACCACGTCGCCGCCGCCCTGGTCGGTCTGATCGGCCTCGAACTCGGGGCGATCGCGATGGTCCTGCCCAGCGTGGTGCTGGTCTGGTGGGTGCTGCTGAGCCACGGCCTGTTGGCCGGCCTGATCGCGACCATTCCGGCCGGGATCGTCTACGTGCTCACCGTCTGCGTGCTGGTCGCCGCCGGCAAGCGCCTCGTGCTGCCACGGGTACCGGTCGGCGTCCACCACCGGGTGCACTCGATGCTCGGCGTACGCAAGTGGATCGCCGACAAGCTGCTCGAGTTCAGCCTGACGTTCACCAACTCGCTCTACGCGACCCTCTACACCGGACCCTGGCTGCGACTGCTGGGTGCCCGGGTCGGTCCCGGTGCCGAGGTCTCCACCGCCGCGCACCTGGACCCGGACCTGCTCACGCTGGGATCGGAGAGCTTCGTCGCGGACATGGCCAGCCTCGGCGCCGCGACGTTCGCCAACGGCCGGGTGGCATTCCTGCCCACCACGGTCGGTAGCCGAGCCTTCGTCGGGAACGCCGCGTTCGTGCCGGCCGGCACCGTGATGGGCGACGGCTCCCTGGTCGGCGTCGGCACGCTGCCACCCGACGGCGGTGTCCCGAAGGGCACGTCCTGGTTGGGCTCACCGGCGATGCACCTGCCGGTACGCCAGAGCAGCGGCTCGTTCTCCGAGGAACAGACGTTCCGTCCGCCCCGCGTCGTGGTGGCCCGCCGGCTCTTTGTCGAGTCCTTCCGCGTCACCCTGCCCGCCTCGGTGCTCGGCGCCAGCTTCTACCTCTACCTCCTCGCGCTGTCCTGGCTCGCCAACGGACGGGACCTGCTCGTGCCGGCGCTGGTGTCGCCGTTCGTCGCGATGATGTCCAGCGTCGCGGTGATCGCCTTCTGCGCAGCGACCAAGCGGAACATCATCGGCACCTACCGCCCCCGCGTGGAACCACTCTGGAGCGACTTCGTCCGGCGCACCGAGTTCGTCACCGGCATGTACGAGGCCGCAGCCGTGCCCGCCGGCGTCGGGCTCCTGGTCGGAACGCCGTTCCTGCCGCCGGTGCTGCGCTGGTTCGGGGTGCGCGTCGGCAGACGCACCTGGATCGGCACCACCTACCTCACCGAGTTCGACCTGGTCGAGATCGGCGACGACGCGACCGTGGGCACCGACGCGTCGTTGCAGACCCACCTGTTCGAGGACCGGGTGATGAAGATGTCGGTCGTCACCGTCGGCGTCGGCGCCACGATCGGCACCCGCGCCATCGTGCTCTACGACGCCGTCGTCGGCGACGACGTCAGCCTGGGCTCGCTCTCGCTCCTGATGAAGGGCGAACACCTGACTCCCGGGACCCGGTGGCGCGGGATCCCCGCCCAAGGAGTGCTCACCCGTGACCCCGCCGAACAACTGGCGGCCTGACGCCCACCGCACGGCCGCACACCGCACAGCCCGATCCTGTCCAATCTTCACTCATTTGAAGGGAAAGACCGCGCAATGAACAAGGCGCTGCTGGTTTCCGACGCCGCTCACTACCGAGTCGACTACGAGATCAACCCGTACATGCACACCGAGGTGCAGCCCGATCAGGCGGCAGCGGTGGCCGAGCATGAGGGAATCATCGCCGCACACCGAGCGGCCGGCCGTCGCATCGAGTACGTGGCGTCTGCGCCGGAGTGCCCGGACATGGTCTTCACGGCGAACTCCGCGGTGGTGCGGGGCAACCGGGCCGTGTTGGGGGCACCACCACCAGAGCGCAAGGCCGAGCTGCCGTACTTCCAGGAGTGGCTGATCAACAACGACTTCGACGTCCTCGAGGCGCCGTACCCGTTCAGCGGGCAGGGCGACGCGCTGGCCTGCGGTGACCTGCTGCTCGCCGGCTACGGACAGCGCACCGACCGGCGGATGCACGGCCTGCTCGCGCGGGAGTTGGACTACCAGGTGGTGCCGCTACGGACGGTGAGCCCGCGTTGGTACGACCTCGACCTGGCGGTCGGCGTCGTCGAGCCCGGGCGCACGCTCGCCTACTGCCCACCGGCCCTCGACGAGCCGAGCCGCCGGCGCCTGCGCGGACTCGGCCTGGACCTGATCGAAGTCGATGTCCAGGAGGCGGCCCGCTTCGCGCTCAACCTGATCAGTGACGGCACCACCGTGACCATGACCAAGGGGGCACCCCGGCTGGCGGCCGCGTTGCGGGAACGCGGTCTGCGGGTCGTCGAACTCGACACGGCGGAGCTCGCGAAGGGCGGGGGTGGAGTCCGCTGCACCGCGCTGACCCTCGACTGCCCGCTGCCTGCGAGGCCGTGATGGCCGTCGCACTCGTCTACCGAGGACCGGCGACGCTGCCCGGCTGCCCCGAGGCGGTGGCAGCATTGCTCAAGTCCAGCCGGTGGGGCTTCGACGTCCGGTACGTCGGCCCGGACGAGGACCTGCCGCTGACCGCCCAGGCCCTGGCCCGGGCGGCGCTCTACGCCCAGCCCGGCGGCGGCACGCTGAAGCGGGGCTACCGGCACCTGAAGCATCACCGCGACGAGATCCGGCACTTCGTCCACTCCGGTGGGCGGTACCTGGGGATCTGCCTCGGCGGCTACCTCGCCGGGGCCACCCCCGGCTTCGCCCTCCTGCCCGGGGACACCGACCAGTACATCGCCTCCCCCGCCGCAACCGTGGACTCCGAGGACGACACCGTCGTCCGGATCACCTGGCGCGGCCGGCGGCGGACCCTCTTCTTCCAGGACGGCCCGTACTTCCGGCTGCGACCCAACGCCGAGGCCGACGTCCTCGCGACCTATCCCAACGGCAAGATCGCCGCGATGGTCACCCGCTTCGGTGCCGGCCGGGTGGCCGTCGTCGGCCCCCATCCCGAAGCCACCGACGACTGGTACATCGATGCCGGGTTGCAGGTCGCCGGACGGCTCGGCACGGATCTCGGCAACGACCTGGTCGATGCGGTGATGAGGCGATGAGCCATACCGTCCATCTCGGCCACGCCGCCCACGAAGGGGCCACCGGCGGGCCCCCCGTGACGGCGGGCCCGCCGACCAGGCGATCGCGGCTGCTCGGTGTGGACGCCGCCCGGGGCGTGGCGTTGTTCGGCATGATCGCCGTGCATTCGCTGTACGAGTCGGACGCCGCAGGGCGACCGAGCTGGTCGTTCACGATCTTCCAGGGGCGGGCGGCTGCCCTGTTCGCCGTGCTGACCGGGGTCGGGATCGCGTTCCTCACCGGTCGGCGGCGGGTCCGCCTGACCGCCGGCTCGGGTCCGGTGGCAGCGCTCGTCGTCCGAGCTCTGCTCATCGGCACGATCGGCCTGGCACTGGGCTACACCGACGCCTCCCTGGCGTCGGTGATTCTGCCCAGCTACGCGATGATGTTCCTGCTGGCGATCCCGCTGGTGTTCCTGCCGACCTGGCTGATCGCGTTCGCCTTCCTGGCCGTGGCTGCCGGAGTTCCCGCACTCCGCCAGATCCTGCTGCCGCAGCTACCAGAACCGACCTACCAGAACCCGGAATTCGCACACCTCGTCAACGACGCCGGCGCGCTTCTCACCGAGTTGGCGGTCACGGGAGAGTATCCGGCGATCGCGTGGCTGGCGTACCTGTGCGCCGGACTGGTCATCGGGCGGCTGACCCTGACCCGGCTGAGAGTGATCCTCTCGCTGCTCCTGACCGGAGTCACGCTCGCCGTCGCGGCGTCGGTGGCCTCATGGGTGTTGCTGAACCGGTACGACGGCTTGCGGCAGATCTGGTCCACCCAGCCGAAGAGCGGACTGACCTCGGCGGAGACAACGGCATTCCTCACGTTCGGCGGGGACGGCAGCACACCTACCTCGACCTGGTGGTGGCTCGCGGTCGACGCGCCGCACACCACCACGCCGCCCGCCCTGGTCGGCACGACCGGCAGCGCGATCGCCATGCTCGCAGTCATCCTGCTCGCCGCCCGCGTCGCACGGCCCGTCCCGCGGCGGATGATCCGCGTCCTGCTGATTCCCCTGGCGGCGGCCGGCAGCATGACGCTGACGCTCTACACCGCCCACATCATGTTCATCAACTCCCACCTCGACACCTTCGCGCCCATGACCGGATACCTCGTGCAGGTCCTGGCCGTCCTCCTGCTCGGGACCGCCTGGTCAGCCACTGCGGGTCGTGGTCCGCTGGAGGGGCTCGCGATGGTGCTGTCCCGCGGCGCTCGACGCCTGGCCACCCGGAGAGCCGGGCCTTACCCCTCCCGCCTGTCGAGTCACTGGGAGGAAGCGCCGCGCGCCGGCCGCGACTCGACCGACCTGCAACCAATCAAGTAGCACCGCGGCTGACCAGAGGCGGAGCGACATGAGACGGACCAGCCTGGGCCTACTGCTCGGCCAGACGCGGCAACTCAATCGGCGGCGGCTGATAGTCGGTATCGGCGCTGCCGGCACCCTGGCCGCGCTGGGGTGGGCCGGCCTGTCGGCGGTCTCCGCGGGCCGCGAGCGGCCGCTGGCACTGGTCTACCGAGGCCCGGCCGCCTGCTCCGGCTGCGCGGAGGCGGTGGCCGCCCTCCTGCGCAGCGCACCGACGCCGTTTCGCACCGAGTACTGCGGCCCGGGCGAGCAGCGGCAGATATCGCGGAGCACACTGGCCGAGGCGGTGATCTACGCCCAACCCGGCGGCGACAACGTCACTCCAGCCTGGCGGCAGTTGCGCGACCACGCTGAGGAGATCCGGAACTTCGTCCACGACGGCGGCCACTACCTCGGCTTCTGCCTCGGGGCGTACCTTGCCGGCGCCCGGCCTGGCTTCGGGCTGCTCGACGGCAAGGTCGACCAGTACATCCGCACCGACGGGGCGAGCGTCGACAGCATCGACGACACGGTGATTCCGGTTCGGTGGCGCGGCCGGACGCGGTACATGTTCTTTCAGGACGGACCCACGCTGGAGCTGCGTGCGGGAGTGCCGGGCACCGTGCTCGCGACCTACGACACCGGGGCAGCAGCTGCCGTCGTCACCACCTTCGGCGCCGGGGGTGTCGGGCTCGTGGGCCCCCACCCTGAAGCCGACCGGTCATGGTATGCCGAGAAAGAACTCACCAACCCGGACGGCATCCGATTCGACCTGGGCCATGACCTGGTACGAAGCACAATGGACGCTGGGACTGCGGCGTCTGACGGGGGCTGACGACGGTTCGGGAGCCTCGGCACGGGTGTCCGGCGCCGGGTCAGTGCAGCGGGCGGCCGTGGGCGTCGGGTACGCCGGACTTGCGGTGGAAGTAGGCGTTGACCTGGTCGCGCCACTCCTGGGCGCAGCGCAGCTGCTCGGCCAGGCGCTCGGTGACCCGGGCGTGCACGGCCGGGTCGACCAGCCCGGCGAGCCACTCCCACCGCCGGCACATCGCCTCGACCTCACGTACCCCGTCGAAGTGGGTGTCGTAGATGTGCTGGATGACCGTGCCACCGCTGCGCAGCACATGCCCGTACGGCACGTGGTGGAAGAAGAGCAGCAGCTCATCGGGGCAGGCGGCGAGCGACTCGTACGCCTCGGACCACGGCGGCGGGTACTGGCCGGTGAAGCCGGTGCCGGTGGCGCGGGTACGGTCCACGCCCACGCCGTCACGGTCGGCGAAGTGGTAGGTGCCCCACGGGGTGTACTCGTACCCGTCGACGTCGGGGCCGTAGTGGTGCCCGGGGCGGACCATGAAGCCCACGCCCAGCGGGGCGGTGTACCGCTCGTAGCTGCGCCACGAGTCGTCCATGATCTGGTGCAGCGTCCGCCGCAGCAGGTCGGGGTCGGCCGACGCCGCCGGGTCGAAGGTCAGGTCGAGCCACTCGTCCAGCACCGTCTCGGGGCGCAGCCCCGGATCCCAGGCGAGCCGGCCGAAGGCGTACAGGTTGGCCTGGGCCAGCGGATGCCCGGTCCAGAACCGGTCGTCGCCCACGTTGGACACCGCGACCAGGCCGCCGCCGTCGGCGGCCACGTCGGCGACGGTCCGCCCGTCGTCGCCCCAGGGGGCGAACCGCAGCAGCTCACTCCACCAGGGGGCCAGGTAGCAGACGTGCCGCTGCTGACCGGTGTACTCCTGGGTCACCTGGAACTCCACCGCCAGCCGGGTGCCGGGCATGGCCGCGATCACCGGCGAGACCGGCTCCCGGGTCTGGAAGTCCATCGGGCCGTGCTTGACCTGCACGATGACGTTGTCCCGGAACCGGCCGTCGAGCGGGGCGAAATGGTCGTGGGCCGCGCGGGCGCGGTCGGTCGAGCGGTCGCGCCAGTCCTGCCGGTGGTTGTAGACGAAGGCCCGCCAGTGCACCACGCCCCCGTACGGTTGCAGCGGCCCGGCCAGCAGGTTCGCCCCGTCGGCGTGGTCGCGGCCGTAGCTGAACGGGCCGGGCTGCCCCTCCGAGTCGGCCTTCACCACATACCCGCCGAAGTCGGGGATGCGGGCGTACACCCGCCGGGTGGTCTCGGCCCACCATGCCCGCACCGCGTCGTCCAGCGGGTCGGCGGTGGGCAGGCCGCCGAGCACGACGGGCGCGGCGAAGGTGACCGACAGGTGCACCCGGATGCCGTACGGCCGCAGCAGGTCGGCGATCTCGGCGACCTCGTCGAGCCGGTCGGTCAGCAGCCGCGCCTCGGTGGCGTGCACGTTGACGTTGTTCACCGACACCGCGTTGACGCCGCACGCGGCCAGCAGCCGCCCGTACGCCCGTACCCGGTCCCGGTCGCGCCGGGGTTGCCCGGCCCGCCAGAAGATCGACCCGCCGGCGTAGCCCCGCTCGACCTGCCCCATCACCGGGTGCACGTCGACGTTGTCCCAGTGGTCGAGCATCCGCCGACGCATCGCCGGCCGGTGCACCCGAGCCGGATGCGGTGGCCCGAACGCCGCCTCGCCGAGTCGGACCACCTGGAACAGTCCGTAGAGAAGCCCGGCCGGATCGTCGGCCAGCACCACCGTGACCTGACCGGGACGGACCAACGCGAAACCTTCCGGGCCGAGTGGCCCGCCCCCGGCCGCGTCGAGGTCGGCCCGAGCCGCGTCGACGTTGACCCCGAGCGGCCCCGGGTCGGCGGCCACGGTCCAACCCGGCCGCGCGGCTGCCTCGGCCGCGCCGGCCTGGGCGGCGGTCGGGCTCGCGCCGGCCTGGGCGGCGGTCGGGCTCGCGCCGGCCTGGGCGGCGGTCGGGCTCGCGCCGGCCTGGGCGGCGGTCGGGCTCGCGCCGGCCGGTGCCGGTGGAGGATTTCGCGCTGCACCGGGTGACGGTAGACGGCGGGCGGCCCGAGGTGACGTTGTCGGTGCCGGGGCCGCGGGTGGTG
>NZ_JBFBAO010000107.1:0-17858 GCF_040682255.1 Micromonospora sp. NPDC051296
CACCCTCGGCTGGATCATGCTCCACCGCCGCCTGGCCCGCGACTACGAGGCCCTACCCGACAACTCCGCCAGCATGATCCGCATCGCGATGATCGACAACCTCACCAAACGCGTCACCAACGAAACCACCCCAACCTGGCGAGACATCTGAAGGTGGCATCACTCGCAAAATACGTGAATCAGACGCCCTCTCAGGCTGAGGGCAGGGTTTCGGGGCATCGGCGCAACGCTGCTCAGCGACCATCACCGTCGTCTCGACCAGGCCGGGATTCCGGCCTACCTGGAGGCCAGCAACATGCGTAACCGGGGGCTCTACCTCCGCCACGACTACACCGCCGGCCCCACCATCGCGCTTCCCACCGAAGGGCCGATCATCTGGCGGATGTGGCGCGGCGCCCCCACCAGCGGCGGCCGGACGCCGTTCCCGCGCACCAGGCCACGCCGGCGGTCCCGGTGACCACCGTCCCCGTGGCCGCCCCACCGATCCGACCCGCGCGGGCCGGCGACGTGGCCACCATCGCCGCGCTACTCACCGACGCCACCACCACCGACCCGGTCGCCCAGTGGCTGGTGCCCGACCCAGCCGAACGGCAGCACACCTTCCACGGACTGCTCGCCATGGAGATCGACCACGCCGTGGAGTGGGGACACGTCGACGTCACGCTCGACATGACGGCCGTCGCTGTCTGGCACCGCCATCCCACACCGGGCGCCGCCCCGCTGGCGGACTACCACCTGAGCACCTTCACCGGCCGCGCCCTACCCCGCTTCCAGCAACTCCACAACCTGATCCGCAGATACCGCACCGTTGCCCCGCACCACTGGCTCGCCTGGCTGCACGTCACCCCCGACGCCCGCCGCCACGGCATCGGCCGGACGATGCTCGCCCACCACCACCACCAGCGCGCCGACCAGCTCGGCCACCCGATCGACACCATCGCCACCACCACCACAGCCCGGGACCACCTGACCCGGCAGGGCTACCACGCCGGGACACCGCTGCGCCTGCCCGACGGGCCGCAGCTGTGGCCCCTGCGTCGCGCCGGCCGACCGGTCCCGCTCACCACGGAAGCCGGCTGAACCACCACCTACACCCAAGTCTCGAAGGGCTGCCGCAACGGCGCGGCAGCCCTCGGGGCCAGACCAACCACGGCAAGGAAGCCGGGTTCGGCGGACCTCAGAATCGGCAGGAGACGCCCGCTAGCCCGACGGCGGCTGTGCGGGTCCGGCTGGCAGCGGCGGGTCCAGTCGGACCCGGTGCAGCGGCACCTGCACGGTGCTGCGGCCGAGCAGCCGGGCCACCGCACGGATCGCCCACGGGCCGGACGGGTGGCGTTCGGGCCCGATCAACCGGCCGCTCAGCCGGCCGTACCAGTGCCGGGTCACCACCAGGTCGGTCAGCCGCAGCGGGCCGCCGGGCCGGCCGCGGATCACCAGGTCCACCACCCGACCCAGCCGCCGGCCCCGCTCGTCGTACGCGGTCCGGCCCAGAAGCTCACCCGCCCGCACGGCCGGCTCCCGGGATCCGGTCGATCAGGTTGCGGCGCAGCCATTCCTCGACCGGAGAGGCGCCCAGGTCCTCGGCCCGCACCCGCAGCCACACCGCGCTGTCGACCCGCGTGACCAGCGCGTACGGGATCCGCAGCGGGGCCATCGGCCGGTCGGTGACGAACCGTTCGGCGGTGAGTACCAGCATCCGGCCGAGCCGGCCGCCGACCCGCAGCCCGAGCGCGCCCGGCCCGCTGAGCAGCGTCCGCAGGTACGGCACCCCGTCCGCGTCGAGCGCGAACTCCACGTCGTCGACCTTGCCGACCAGCCGTCCGTCGACGTCGACCAGTTGGCGGTCGAGCAGATCGCGGCTCACCTGGATCCTCATTCTCCCATCCTCGTGCCGATGGCCAGCGGTACGGCTGCGATCGACGCCGCGAGGATGACCAGCAGGATCACCGCGCCGAGCAGGTTGAGTGCCCGTCCGTTGACCCGGTCGCCGAGGTACGTGCGGTCGTTGGCCACCACCAGGATCGGCAGGTAGGTCAGCGGCAGCGCCACCGCGCTGATGATCAGCATGTATTCGGTGAGCGTCACCGGGTCGATCGTGGTGAGCAGCAGGAGCACCCCGAGTAGCACGCTGACCAGCAGCACGGTGTGGAACCGGGCCGCCTCGCGCGGGCTGACCCGCTTGCCCCACTGCCAGCCGAAGTACTGCGCGGCGGCGTACGCGGCGGACAGCCCGGTCTCCAGCGCGGCGCCGAAGGTGACCGCGAAGAAGGCCAGCGCCGCCACCGCCAGGCCGGCCGCGCCGAAGGCCAGCACGACCGGGTGTGCGACCTGTTCGAGGCTGGAGACGGTCACGCCGGCGGGGCGCAGCACCACGGTCGCGGTGGCGATCAGCGACAGGGCGAGGAACCCGCCGATCGGGAACCCGACCAGCACGCTGAACCGGGCGTCGGCCAGGTCGGCCGGGCTCCAGCGTTCCTCCACCCCGCCGGAGGAGAAGAAGAAGACCTCGTACGGGCTGACCGTGGAGGCGAACAGGGCCACCGCGATGAACCAGTAGGCCCCCCAGCCCTGCCCGGACTCTGTCGGCAGCACCACGCCGCGCCCGAGCGCCGCCCAGTCGGTCGGCAGCCACCACAGGGCGACGGCGAAGACCACCAGGGCCAGCCCGGCCAGCCCGAAGACCCGCTCCATCAGCTGGAACCGCATCCGCCACAGCACCAGCCAGACCGCCAGCCCGGCGACCGGCACCCAGAGCAGGTACGGCACGCCGGTGGCCAGCCGCAGCGCCAGCGCCACCCCGCCCAGCTCGGCGGCCAACGTGATCACCGTGACCAGGTACGACGCGATCAGGTTGAGCAGCGCCACCCGCGCGCCGAGCCGCTCCCGGATTAGGTCGAACACCGCCCGGCCGGTCACCGCCGCGATCCGTCCGGCCATCTCGGCGTACGCGCAGATCGCGACCACGCCGAGCAGCAGGACCCAGGTGTGCGCCATGCCGAACCGGGCGCCGGCCTGGCCGGCGGCGACCAGGTCGCCGATGTCGACGAAGCCGCCGACCGCGGAGAGGATGCCGAGACTGGCGGCGAGGAGCTTCCTCACGTCGGCGGTGTCGCGGGCTCGGCCATCGACGCGACGATATCGCTGCGAAAGCCGCCATCTACAGCAAAACCGGCATCTGCCGTCCGGGTGGGCCGGCGTGCGCCCGTACGGCGGGCCGGCGGGCTCCCGCGCGGCGGAGGCGACCGGCCGGCGGGTTCAGCCGGCCGGCGTGGCACCCGCCTTCAGCGGCTGCCACCAGGCCCGGTTGTTCCGGTACCACCGCACGGTCTGCGCCAGGCCGCTCTCCAGGTCGATGCTCGGGGCGTACCCCAACTCCTGGCTGATCTTGGTGATGTCGACGGAGTAGCGGCGGTCGTGGCCTTTGCGGTCGGGGACCGCCACCACCCGGTCCCAGCCGACGCCGCACGCGTCGAGCAGCCGGGCGGTCAGTTCCTTGTTGGTCAGTTCGGTGCCGCCGCCGATGTGGTAGACCTCGCCGGCCCGACCCTTCTCCTGGACCAGCGCGATCCCGACGCAGTGGTCGTGCACGTGCAGCCAGTCCCGCACGTTGCCGCCGTCGCCGTAGAGCGGCACCGTGCCGCCGTCGAGCAGGTTGGTGACGAACAGCGGGATGACCTTCTCGGGGAACTGGTACGGCCCGTAGTTGTTGGAGCAGCGGGTGACCACCACGTCCATGCCGTGGGTGCGGTGGTAGGCCAGCGCCAGCAGGTCCGAGCCGGCCTTGGCCGAGGAGTACGGCGAGTTCGGCGACAGCGGCCAGTCCTCCGTCCAGGAACCCTCGGCGATGGACCCGTACACCTCGTCGGTGGAGACGTGCACGAACCGGTGCGTGCCGTGACGCAGCGCGGCGTCGAGCAGGGTCTGGGTGCCCAGCACGTTCGTGGTGACGAACGGGGCGGCGCCGGCGATGGAGCGGTCCACGTGCGACTCGGCGGCGAAGTGCACGATCACGTCGTGACCGGCGACGACCTCGTCGACCAGGGCCGCGTCGCAGATGTCCCCCGGCACGAAACGCAGGCGCGGGTCCTCCCGCACGGGTGCGAGGTTGGCCAGGTTCCCGGAGTAGGTCAGCTTGTCGAGCACGGTGACCGCGGCCGGCTCGAGCGGCGGATCCCCTGGTCGGGTGCTGCCGGGCGCGCCCAACACCATGCGTACGTACTCGGATCCGATGAACCCGGCTCCACCGGTGACGAGAATCCTCACGGGTCGGGAAGTCTACGCGAGCGCGGCGCTCTGTCCGGTCGCGTCGGCGACACCCAGCATGGACGGTGGCGCCGAACTGCCGACGTCGGCGGGGCTCGGCGCGCTTCGTTGACCAACACGCACCGTCACGTGTCGCCGGTCCGTCCGAAAGTCGTACCGGTCAGGTCTGGACGGGTGGGGTGCGGCACCCGCGCGGATTGCCGGCCGACGCCGAGTCGGTCGTATATGAGCGGCTGTCGGTGTGCTGACATCTGGGCCGGGTAAAGCCAAACTAATCTCGCGATGTGATCCGGGGGGACCACACTCATCCTCGACAGCTGTCGTACGCGCCTTCCGGGGGAAACACCCCCGCTGGGCGCGGTTGTTTCTGCCTTTCGCAGCAACTCGAGCCGGACGGTCAGCCGTACGGCCGAATCGCCGATGGACGAGCGATGGAGGCTACGTGAATTCGGTGGAATTGGCGCCGGTTGCCGGACGTGTGGGCGTCCTTACCGGTTCGACGCCGCCACCGGTGAACCTCTCTGGACCGAGGAGGAGTGGCTGGCAGCCCCGTTACGTCGCCGGCCTCTGTCTGCTCGATCTGGTGGTGGGCCTGGTGTCGGCGGTCGCCGCCCTCGGTCTCCGATTCGGTGCACAAACGACCGAGCCGTATAACCGCGGGTATCTCTGGCTCACCATTGCTCTGCCGTTCGCCTGGCTGATCGCGCTCGCTCTTAACCGGACGTACGAAACGCGTTATCTCTTCGTCGGCAATGACGAGTACGCCCGGGTGGTGCGATCCGGTCTCGCCCTTACCACCACGTTGGCGATTGTCGCGCTCGCGTTCGACTTCCGGCTCGCCAGAGGCTACGTGATCATCGCGATGCCGCTGATGATCGTCGCCACCGTGGTGGTGCGATACCTCGTCCGTCAGCGGCTGCACCGCTCCTGGGCCGGCGGCGACCGGTTGCACCGCGTGATCCTGGTCGGGCACGAGCACGCCGTCGGTGAGATGACCAAGCGGCTGCGCCGCGAGCGCTACCACGGGCTCGGGGTGGTCGGCGCCTGCCTGCCGTACGAGCAGGCCGACTCCGCGGTACGGCGGGTCCCCGGCTCCCTGCCGCCGATCCTCGGCGCCTTCGAGGACGTGGCGACCGCGGTCAGCCGCACCGGCGCGGACACCGTCGTCGTGCTCTCCTGCCCGGAGATCGCCGGAGCCGCCCTGCGCCGGTTGGCGTGGCAGTTGGAACGCGACGACGTCGACCTGATCGTCGCCAGCAACCTCGTCGACGTGGCGGGTGACCGCACCACCATCCGCCCGGTCGACGGGCTGCCGATGCTGCACGTCGAGCATCCTCGGCTCAAGGGCGGCCGGCGGCTGGTGAAGGGCTTCTCCGATCGGGTGCTGGCGCTGCTGCTGCTGATCGTCGCGACACCGCTGCTGCTGGTGATCGCCCTGCTGGTGCGGCTGGCCCCGGGCGCCGGTGGCCCGGTGATCTTCCGGCAGGAGCGGGTGGGCCGCAACGGCCGGCTGTTCGTCATCTACAAGTTCCGGACCATGTACGTGGACGCCGAGGAACGCCTGGCCGAGCTGCTGCACCGCAACGAGCACGACGGCGGGCTGTTCAAGATCCGCGAGGACCCGCGGGTGACCCGGGTCGGGCACTGGCTGCGCCGGTTCTCGCTGGACGAGCTTCCACAGCTCGTCAACGTGGTCAAGGGCGACATGTCGCTGGTCGGACCGCGGCCGCCGCTGGCCCGCGAGGTCGCCAACTACCCGCCGGACATGCGCCGGCGGCTGGTGGTCAAGCCCGGCCTCACCGGGCTGTGGCAGGTCTCCGGCCGGTCCGACCTGTCGTGGGAGGAATCCATCCGGCTGGACCTGTCGTACGTGGAGAACTGGTCGTTGACAATGGATCTCACGATCCTGCTCCGGACGCTGGGCGCGGTCGTCCGCAGCTCCGGAG
This sequence comes from Micromonospora sp. NPDC051296, assembly GCF_040682255.1. Classification (NCBI taxonomy): domain Bacteria; kingdom Bacillati; phylum Actinomycetota; class Actinomycetes; order Micromonosporales; family Micromonosporaceae; genus Micromonospora; species Micromonospora sp. NPDC051296. Next base: position 6,210 of record NZ_JBFBAO010000107.1, read on the forward strand.
CGTACTGACCGCGACGCCAGGCACAGGAGAGTCATGAGCGACCACCGCGTGATCAACATTCTGTTCCACGGGATCGGCACGCCGCGTCGGGAGTTGGAGCCGGGTGAGGATCGCTACTGGGTGACCGTCGACCGGTTCCACCAACTCCTCGACGAGGTCGTCTCGTGGCCGCAGGCGCGACTCAGCTTCGACGACGGCAACGCCTCGGACCTCGAGGTGGGGCTGCCGGCCCTGGTCGAGCGGCAGGTGAGCGCCACCTTCTTCATCATCGCCGGGCGCCTCGGCGAGCCCGGTAGCGTGGACGCCGACGGGGTCCGGGAACTACGCCGGCACGGGATGCCGGTGGGCAGCCACGGCATGTGGCACCGCCCGTGGCGCAGCCTGACCCCCGAGCAGGCGACCGAGGAGTTCCACACCGCCCGGGACCGGATCGCCGAGCTCACCGGCGAGCCGGTCGACCAGGCCGCCTGCCCCCTCGGCCGGTACGACCGGGCGGTCCTGTCGCGATTGAAGGCGGCCGGCTACACCCGGGTGTTCACCAGCGACCGGCGTCCGGCGCGGCCCGGCGGGTGGCTACAGCCGCGCTACAGCGTCCGGGCCGAGGACACCGCCGAGAGCCTGCGCGACATCGTCTTCGGGCCGGGGCTGCTCGGCCGGGCCCGGTCGAGCGCGGTCGGGCTGGTCAAGCGCTGGCGATAGAGCCGGTGCCGCCCACGCTCGGGCGGTCGACTCAGGCCGTGGCCCCGACCGCGGTCGGCCGGTCGGCGGGCGGGCCGGGCACCTCGCGCAGCGTCGCCGGGCGCAGCAGGGCCGTCGCCGCCGCCCGGCTGGTCGGGCTGCCGAGGGCGGCGCGGCTGAGTTCGCGCAGCAGGATCGCCGCCCAGTACGCGGCGGTGGCCAGCCGTCCGTGCCGACGCCGGTAGAGGCGCACCTTGTTGAGGGTCAGCATGCGCCACAGCCAGGGCGCCGCCCGCGAGTCGCCGCCGATATGGGTGGCCCGGGCGGCCGGGGCCAGCCGGGTCGGGAAGCCGGCATCGCGGGCCCGCAGGGCGAAGTCGGTCTCCTCGGAGTAGAGGAAGAACGACTCGTCCCACGGCGCGCACGCCGACCAGCACCGGCCGCCGACCAGCAGGGCGGAGCCGACGGCCCAGTCCGAGGTCGATTCCCGCTGGTAGCTGGCCGGGTCGGTGACCACCTCGCCGAGCAGCGGGAACCGGCCGGCCCGTTCGGCGCCGAGAAACGCGTCACCGAGTGCGCGCAGCACGGTGGGCTCACGCCGCAGGGTGTGCTCGGGGCTGCCGTCGGCCATCATCACCAGGGGCACCACGATGCCGTCGCCGCTGCGGTGCAGCAGGTCGAGCAGGAGCCGGCCGCAGCCCGGCGCGAGCCGGATGTCGGGGTTGAGGATGAGGACCGCGGTGAACGGCTTCGCGGCGGCGATGGCCGCGTTGATGCCGGCCGAGTAGCCGCCGTTGCGGCCGGTTTCCACGACGCGCGCCGCGGGCATGAGTTGCCGAACGGTGTCGGCGGTGCCGTCCGCCGAGGCGTTGTCGGCCACCGTGAGGTGCCAGCGCAGGCCGTCGAGCCCGGGGCCGAGCGAGTCCAGCAGACCCGGTACGACGGCTGCGCTGTTGTAGGTGACGACGATGACGGCGACGACGTCGCCGGATCCGGCTGCCGGGTCGGTGGTCACGGGCGGTGCGCTCCTCGTGCTGATCGGCGGGTCAGGCAGGCACCGCGGGGTTGCGGTACGTCTGGAAGATGTCGGCGAGATCGGCGCGCAGGCCGTCCGTGTGGTACTCCGAGTGGATCCGTTCGGCGGCCGCCTGCCCGGCCGACACCAGGGCCGCCGGGTCCTCCTCGTAGCGTCGTAGCGCCTGCTCGACGGCGATGGCGTAGCCGAGCAGGTCGCCCTCGGCGACCGGGGTGCAGTACCGGGGGTCGAAGAAGTCCCGTCCGCCGAGGCCGGTGAAGCCGACGACGTAGGCGCCGCTGGCCATCGCCTCGGCCGGCGGGAGGCCGAATCCCTCGCGCTCGCTGAAGCTGAGGAAGATCGCGCAGCTGCGTAGCGCCTCGGCGGTCTTCGTCTCGGTCAGCCCGTCGATCGGCACGAGTTCCCAACCGGCCAGGGTGCCGCGGGCCCGCAGGATGTGCAGCAGTTGCTCCTGCTCGGCGGCGCGGCGGCGGGGCATGTGGCCGATCCGCCGGGCGGCCGGGCGGGCCGGCGGGTGGAAGACCTGCTCGTCGACCACCACCCGGGCCAGGCGTACGTCGAGGTCGGCGAAGGCGTGGCGGAGCAGGGCGGCGTTGTCCCGGGAGACCGTGACCAGCGCCTCGATGCCGGGGCAGTCCCGATACGGGGCGCCGGCCGCGGTGTCACCGAGCGGCACCTCGGCGAAGGTCTGGTAGGCGTTCTGGTTGAACACCAGTTTCCGGGCGGGCCCGGGCAGCCGGTGCAGGGCCGGACCGTAGTACTCGGGCACCACCAGGAGATCGGGCGGGCCGAGCGTGACGTCGCCGGCGGCGGCCACCCGGGTGTCGTTGGTGAACCAGTCGGCCCGGAAACCCGGCCGGGAGTGCAGCACCACGGCCGGGGTCCCCGACTCGTTGAGCAGGTCGACGTGGCGGTAGAGGTTGCGGATGCCGCCGCTGGGCTTGTTGTCGTCCGGGGTGAGGTAGTAGACGACGCCCGGTCCGGAGTGGTCGGCGTCGTATCGCAACGGTGGGGGAGTGCGTCGGCGTAGTTCCCGAGCGTGACCGCGGCGCCCGAGCCAGTCCCGTCCGGCCCGCTTCGCCGTACCGATCACGATGCGTGCTCGGGGGAGGCGGCCGGTTCCGGCCGGTCGGTGGCCTGCGCGGGTGCCGCGCCGTCCGGCAGTGGTACCACCCGGCGCCAGACCCGCAGGTACGCGGCGGCCTGGTGCTCCCAGGCCAGCAGCGAGGTGAACCGTTCCCGGGCGATCGCCCGCATCTGCGCCAGCTGCCGCTCGTCGTCGAGCAGCTCGTCCAGCGCCTTGGCGAACTCGTCCGCGCTGCCGGTGGCGACGTACCGCCCGGCCTCGCCGGCGGTGCGCTGGGTCTCCAGCAGGTCGACCGCGACCACCGGCAGGCCGCGGGCCATGTACTCGACCGTCTTGGCCATTGTGGACAGGTTGGTCATGTCGCTGAAGATGTCCGGCTGGATGCCGAGGGTGGCGCCGCGCAGCAGCGCGTCGACCTCCGGGGCCTGCAGCCACCCGGTGAACCGGACGACGTCGCTGAGCCCCCGCTCATCGACCATGGTCCGCAGCGCGGGCAGGCACTCGCCGTCACCGGCGATGACCATCTCCCAGCCGTCGCGGCCGCGCAGGGCGGCGAGCCGGTCGGCGGCCAGGACGGCGCGGTCGACGTGATCCTGCTCGTTGATCACTCCGACGTAGACGATCTGCTTGTCGCCGGTGCGGGGGTCGGCGTCGGTCGGGGCGGCGATCTCGCCGGCGGCCGGCCCGTTGCGGACGATCGTCACCCGCTCGGGGGCACACCCGCCCCGGGTCAGCGCGATCTGCCGGTACGACTCGTTGGTGGCCACCACCTCGCTGGCGAACCGCATGGACAGTCGCTCGAACCAGGTGAGCAGCCTGGTGACGGCCGGTCGCGGAGCGGCGGTCTTGCAGGCGTACAACTCGGGGCTGAGATCGTGGTGGTCGAATATCCAGCCCCGGCCGATCGCCCGCATGACCAGGGCCAACGGCCAGAAGACGTCCGGCGGGTTGCAGACCTGCGCCGCCACCACCCGGTGCCGTACGACCAGCACGGCGAGGTGCCAGGCGACCCAGAGGAACGCCCAGGCGAACTCCGCGGCGAAGGAGAGGATGCCGTCGCCGGCGAAGGGCTGGCGGAAGGAGCGGATCGCGGTGTCCCGGCTGCCGGGCAGGTAGCGGAGTCTCGTCTGGCCGCGCGGGCAGATGACCGTGACGCGGTAGCCGGCACTTTCCAGGGCGAGGCATTCCCGGATCACCCGCCGGTCCCGTTCGGCCGGCAGGTTGACGACCGCGATGGCGACGTGCGGCCGTCGTGCCGTCCTGGTGTCGGTGGTTCCGGCGCGCTCGTCCGCCCACGCCCGTTCTGCTGCCATCGATGCTCCCTCCGGCGACCGGTCGGCCGCCGCCCCGGTAAGGCCGGTCGTGCCGTCACCGTGTGTGGACGGTGAGGACCGGTGGTCGCCTCGTCACCATCGTGGAAACGGGGTCACGGAACATCCCCCGTTGGTACTGTGCCGTCTGTCAACCCGACGACTGATTGATCGGTAAGTCAGCATATGCAATTCCTCGCCCCAGATTGAAGTTTCGTCCGAGTGTTCGCTCTTTCTTGCCAAGGCATCGCCGGCACAGTGACACTTGCCTGGGCCCGTAGCATCAAGTCAGCGGCTGGTCCCGGCGTGCCGCCTGCGGCGCGTCTTCTTTCTCACCTGAACCTCGGCAAGGGGATGTAGTGGACCTCTGGGACATGACCAAGCTGCTCTTCCGGCGCTGGTATATCTCCCTGCCGCTCATGCTGGCCGTCCTCGTCCTGGTCGGCGTGGCGAGTCAGGTCGTGAAGCCCGACTACAGCGCCACGGCCCACATCCAGTTGATCCCGCCGCCGGTCGTCACCGGGCCGGACGGTCGGCAGAAGCCAATCAAGAACCAGTGGTTCGACCTCGGCTACGCGGCGCTGGGCAACGCCACGATGATCGACGTGACGCGACAGTCCGTGCTCAAGCAGATGGCGGAGGAGGGCCTCTCCGACAACGTCACCGTCACGATGGACCGGGTGCCGCTGTTCGAGATCGAGGCGGTGGGTAACTCCCCGGAGCAGGCCACGGCCACCGCCGACCGGATGCTCACGTTGATCGAGGATGCGGTCGCCGAGCGGCAGACCTCGCTGCGGGTGGCGGAGAGCGACCTGATCACGACGCTCGCGCTCGACGACGGCAGCGAGGTCGAGGTCCAGAACTCCAAGGTCATGCGGGTGATGGTGGTCGCGCTCGGTGCCGGGCTGCTGCTGACCGCGGGAGTGACCGTCGGCGTGGACGCGATCCTGCGCCGCAGGACTCGTCGCCGCGCGGGCAACGGAACCGCGTCGGCGACCCCGGAGGAGGCCGCCGGCCAACCCGCCGCCGCGCGACCGCCGGCCGCAACCTTCGACGGTGAGGCCACCCAGGTGGTCGGGGCGGCGGGCCGGCCCGCTCCGGCGGCAGGTGCCGTCGCGCCGCGAGTGGCCCGGCAGCCCGCCGGCCAGCAGCCGGCCCGACGGGAGCAGCCCGGCGGGGAACGCCCGGTCCACCGCGGTAACGCCGATTCACGCCGGCCCGCGGCGGCGCCGCCCGACTCCGACGCGACCATCGTGCTGCCCGTGCCCCACTCCACCGCCTGGCCGCGCGGAAGCAGGACCGACCGGCAGTGACCGCGACCGCGACGCCGTACCACCCTGTCGACCTGGAGCCTTCGCTCCTGACCCAGGGCACGTACAGCATTCGCCGCTCCCGGTCCCGGTTGGACGTCTCGGTGTTGCTCGGCGTCACCCTCGTCCTGCTCTACGTACTGCCGGGCACCCTGATCGTGCCCAATCTGACCTACGCCGGTCGGCCGGCGTTGCTGGTGGCGTTGCTGCTCTTCGCATGGTGGTGCCTGGCCCGGCTCAATCCGACGCTGCTGCTCGTCGGGCCGCAGCCGATCCGCTGGGTGCTCTGCGTCTACCTCGTCGCCCACCTGCTGTCGTACCTGGCCGGCCTGATGCGGGGGCTGCCCACGCAGGAGGCGAACGCGCAGGACTTCGCGATGCTGCAACTGTTCGAGTTCCTGGGCGTCGCGCTGATCGCCGCCGACGGGATCCGTAACTGGGACCGGCTCAACCGGGTGCTGCTGGTGGCCGTCTGGTGCACCGGGTTCATGGCGGTCGTGGGCATCATCCAGGCGGTCTTCAAGTACGACGTCTCGACGTACCTGGTGCTCCCCGGGCTGGAGGTCAAGGGCGGCCTGGCGGGCTTCGGGCAGCGAGGGGACGAGGGCCTGTTCCGGGTGGCCGGGACCACGGTCCACTACATCGAGTTCAGCGCGGTCATGGCGATGATGGTGCCGTTCGGCATCCACGCGGCCCGGTTCGCGTCCCGTAAGAGCCATCGGCGGCTGGCCGCGGTGTGCGCGATGCTTGCGGCCGTGGCAAACCCGATGTCGATCTCCCGGACCGGCATCGTGGCGCTCGCGCTCGCCCTGCTCGTCATGGTGCCCATCTGGTCGTGGCGGTTGCGGTACACGTTCCTGTTCCTGGGCGTCGGCGCGGTGATGGCGATCATGCTCCTCAAGCCGGGCGTGCTGGGCACGATCAAGTCGATGTTCCTGAACGTCGGTGTCGACCCGAGTATCGAGGGTCGGACGAACGACTACGAGCTGGTGGCGCACTTTTTCGCGCAGCGGCCCTGGCTGGGTCGGGGGCCGCGGACGCTGCTCGCCGACCCGGTACGCGACACCATCCTGGACAACCAGTGGCTCTACACCCTGGTGACCGGCGGCGTCATCGGTGTGCTCGCGCTGCTCGCGGTGCACGTGGTCAGCATCGTGCTGGCCGTGATCGCGTTCCGCCGGGCGACCCGGGAGGCGGACCGGCACCTGTGCGTGGCCCTCGTCTCCGCCCAGGTGGTCGCCGTGGTCGTCGGGGGGACCTTCGACTCGCTCTACTACACCACCTTCGCCATCAGCCTGGCGCTGTTCGTGGGCCTCAGCGGCGCGGTCTGGCGGCTGACCCATCCCGCCCGCATCATCCGCACCTCGACCGTCCGGGGAATCGATTGACCAGCATCATCATCGCCGCGCACAACGAGGCCGCGGTCCTCGACCGTTGCCTCGACAGCGTGCTGCGCAACGCCACCGTCGGGGACCCGGCGCAGGTGGTCGTCGTGCCGAACGGCTGCACGGACGACACCGCCGCGGTGGCCCGGCGCCGGGGCGTCACCGTCGTCGAGCTGGCCGAGCCCGGCAAGGCCGCCGCCCTCAACGCCGGGGACGCCGCCGCGACCGGCTTTCCGCGCGTCTACCTCGATGCCGACGTCCTGCTCGACGAGGGCGCCATCGACGTGCTGGTCCGGGAGCTGGCGCGGTCGGGCGCGCTGGCCGCGGTGCCGGCGCGACGGATGGAGCTGACCGGACGGTCGCCGGCGGTACGCGCCTACTACGCGATCCATTCCCGGCTGCCCGCCGTCGTCGACGGTCTGTACGGCCGGGGGGCGATCGCCCTGTCCCGCTCGGGGCGGGCAAGGTTCGGACGGTTTCCCGACGAGACCGCCGACGATCTGTTCCTCGACTCGCTCTTCGTCGAGCGGGAACGGCTCGTCGTGACGTCGGCGGCGGTGCGGGTGGCGGCGCCCATGCGGGCCGGTGACCTCATCCGCCGCCTGGTCCGGGTCCGCGCCGGCAACGCCGACCTGCGCGACACGCTGCCCGGGGTCCGCCGTTCGAACAGGAGCTCGTGGCTGACCGATGTGGTGCTCCGCGCCCCATGGCTGTCCCCGGCCGCCGTCTGCTACGTCGCGATCACCCTCCTGGCCGAGGGGCGTGCCCGTCGAGCGCGGCGAACGGGCCAGGTCGCCTGGGCTCACGACCGTTCGAGCCGGGCCGCCGGTGAAAAAGCCTGACCGGTCGTACGGCAGATCTGCCCGTTGTCGCAAGGGCGCGGGCTGGCAGCGCGGCGCTAGGCTGCCCCGCAACTGATGCGTATCAGCAGTGCCGGCCGCCACTGGCCGTTCAGGACAGTCGATCGAGCGGTACCGACCGTAGCAGCCCGATGGCGTTGCGTACAGGTCGGTGTGGGGATACTTCCGAGGGAGCACGTCGTGAACGGAGAGCAGGGGCGGTATGCCGGCCGCGGTGCGGCGTCGCTCTGGTCCACAGTGCCCGGTCGCTGGGTGAGGCGCCGGTTGGCGGGCGTGGTCGCCCTCGTCGTGGCGGTCGCGGTGGGCGCCTTCGTGCTGCCCGGCGTCGCCCAGGCCGATCCCTGCAACCCGGTGGTCAACCCGATCGTCTGTGAGAACAGCAAGTCGGGCACCCCCGCCTCGGTGTGGGACATCGACGGCAGTGGTGACCCGTCGATCCAGGGCTTCGCGACCGACATCAGCGTCAACGCGGGCCAGCGGATCGACTTCAAGATCAAGACCAATGCGGCGGCGTACACCATCGGGATCCTCCGGCTCGGCTGGTACGGCGGCAACGGAGCCCGCAAGATCGCCGACGTCAACCCGTCGGCGTCGTTGCCACAGACCCAGCCGGACTGCATCACCGACGCCGCCACCGCGCTGTTCGACTGCGGCAACTGGGCGGTCTCCGCCTCCTGGAACGTGCCGTCGACCGCGGTCTCCGGCGTCTACATCGCCCGGCTGCAGCGCACCGACACCGGCGGGGACAGCCACATCACCTTCGTCGTCCGGCAGGACAGCAGCACCTCCGACCTCTTCTTCCAGACCTCCGACGCGACCTGGCACGCCTACAACAAGTACGGCGGCTCGGACTTCTACTCCGGCGGCGGCTCGATCGGCCGGGCGTACAAGGTCAGCTACAACCGGCCCTTCGCCACCCGCAACAGCGTGGAGCGGCGGGACTTCCTCTTCGGCGCCGAGTACCCGATGATCCGCTTCCTGGAGCGCAACGGGTACGACGTCAGCTACACCACCAACGTGGACAGCGACCGGCGCGGCCAGCTGATCAAGAACCACAAGGTCTTCCTCTCCGTCGGGCACGACGAGTACTGGTCGGGCGGCCAGCGGGCGAACGTCGAGGCGGCCCGGGACGCCGGTACGCACCTCGCCTTCTTCAGCGGCAACTCGGTCTACTGGAAGACCCGCTGGGAGCCGAGCAAGGACGGCACCAACACCGCCCACCGCACCCTCGTCACCTACAAGGAGACCTGGGCCAACGCGAAGATCGACCCGTCGAGTGAGTGGACGGGCACCTGGCGGGATCCGCGGTTCAGCCCGCCGGCGGACGGTGGCCGGCCGGAGAACGAGCTGATGGGCACCATGTTCATGGTCAACGACGGTGACCTGGCGCTGACCGTGCGGGCGGAGGAGGGCAAGTACCGCCTCTGGCGCAACACCAACCTGACCTCACTGTCGGCCGGCACCACCGCCACGCTCTCCCCGCACACCGTGGGCTACGAGTCCGACGAGGACCTGGACAACGGCTTCCGGCCGCCAGGTCTGATCCGACTCTCCACCACCATCGGCGAGGTGCCGCAGGTGCTGCAGGACTTCGGCAACAAGGTGGCACCGGGCACCACCACCCACCACCTCACCCTGTACCGGGCCGCCAGCGGTGCCCTGGTCTTCGGTGCCGGCACCGTCCAGTACACCTGGGGCCTGGACGAGGTGCACGACGGGCAGACCGCCCCGACCGACAGCCGGATGCAGCAGGCCGTCATCAACCTCTTCGCCGACATGGGGGTCCAGCCGGCGACCCGGATGACCGGTCTGGCGGCCGCCACGGCGTCGACCGACGGCACGGCGCCGACGGTGAGCATCGCCGCGCCCGCCTCGGGCGCCACGGTGGCCCGGGGCAGTCAGGTGACGCTCACCGGCACCGCCAGCGACGTCGGCGGACGGGTCGCCGGGGTGGAGGTCTCCACCAACGACGGTGCGAGCTGGCACCCGGCGACCGGCACCACCTCCTGGTCGTACAGCTTCCACGCCGCCGGCCTGAGCAGCCAGGTGGTCCGGGTCCGGGCCATCGACGACAGCGTCAACATCGGCGCCGCCGCCACCCGCGAGTTCCAGCTCACCGGCCCGAACACGCTGTTCGGCCAGCGGGTGCCGGCGACGCCCGCGGTGGACGAGGCCAGCGCGGTCGAACTGGGCGTCCGGTTCACCCCACAGACCGACGGATACGTCACCGGGGTGCGGTTCTACAAGGGCGCCGGCAACACCGGCACCCACCTCGGCCGGCTGTGGACCAACTCCGGCGAGCTGCTGGCCAACGGCACCTTCACCGGTGAGACGGCCACCGGCTGGCAGACCCTCACCTTCGACACGCCCGTGCCGGTGACCGAGGGGCAGAGCTACGTCGCGTCGTACTTCGCGCCGAGCGGCAACTACGCCGCCGACAACTGGATCTTCACCCGCGACTGGACCAGCGGCCCGCTCACCGCGCCACGGTCGGCCGCCGGCGCCGGCAACGGCAACGGCCTGTTCCGGTACGGCGGCTCGGGCGGCTTCCCGAACGAGTCGTACGGGGCGGCCAACTACTACGTCGACGTCACCTTCGCGGTCAGCGCCGACCTGCCGCCGGCGGTCACCTCCACCACCCCGACGGACGGCTCCGGCGACGCCCCGGTCGACGGCACGGCCTCGGCCATCTTCTCCAAGGCACTCGACCCCGGCACGATCTCCTTCACCCTGACCAAGGGCGCCACCCCGGTCGCCGGGACCACCGCCTACAACGGCGCCCTGAAGAAGGTGACCTTCACCCCGTCGGCCCCGCTGGACTCCGCGACGAGCTACACCGCCGTGGTCACCGCCGCCGACGTCGAAGGCCGCTCGGGGACCGCCACCTGGTCGTTCTTCACCACCCTCGACAGCGAACTGCACACCCTCTTCCCACCGGACGCGGTCCCGGCGACACCGGCGCACAACGACGCCAACGCCGTCGAGTTGGGTGTGACGTTCCGGCCGCGGGTCGACGGTCGGGTGGTCGGCATCCGCTTCTACCAGGGGCCGGGCAACACCGGCAGCCACCCGGTGACGCTCTGGACCACCGGCGGCACGCCGCTGCGCACCGCCACCCTGCCGAGCACGACCGCGGTGGGTTGGCGTACCGCCTACTTCTCCAGCCCGGTCGACGTGGTGGCCGGGACCAACTACGTGGCCTCCTACTTCGCGCCCAACGGCTTCTACCCCGGCGACAACGCCTACTTCGCCGGCACCAGGACGGTCGGGCCGCTGGTGGCGCCGGGCGGCAGCAACGGCGTGTTCCGCTACGGCGCGAGCGGCTTCCCCAACCAGTCCTACGAATCGACGAACTACTGGGTGGACCCGCTCTTCGTGACCGACGAGGAGGTCCCGCCGGTGGGCCAACCGGGCGCGCCGCCGCCCGGGGCGCACGGGATCTTCGCCCCGACCGACACCCCGTCGGTCGCCAGCTGGGACGACAACGACGCGGTCGAGGTGGGGATGCGGTTCGTCCCGGCCGTCGACGGGGACGTCTACGGCGTCCGGTTCTACAAGGGACCGGGGAACACCGGCACCCACACCGGTTCGCTCTGGTCCTCCGGCGGCGGCCGGCTGAGCACCGTGACCTTCACCGACGAGACCGCCTCGGGGTGGCAGACCGCGTACTTCCCGGAGGTCGTCCCGGTGAGCGCCGGGCACGAGTACGTTATCTCGTACCACACCACGGTCGGGCAGTACTCGGTGACCGGCGGCGGGCTGGCCAGCTCGCGTACTGTCGGGCAGTTGACCGTGCCGGCTTCGGGAGCGACCTACCGTTACGGTCCCGGAGACGGATTCCCGTCCTCGTCGTCGAGCGCGAACTACTGGGTCGACCTGGTGTTCGCCCCGAACTGACCGTCGGCGATGCGGGGCGGCGCGGGCCTAGCCGGTGAACGCGACCTTGGCCACCCGGGGCGAGGAGGCGAGCGGCTTGCCCGCCT
>NZ_JBFBAO010000108.1:0-17825 GCF_040682255.1 Micromonospora sp. NPDC051296
CGCTGGTGGTGGATCTGTGCAGCGGGTCCGGGGCGATCGCGTTGGCGGTGGCCCAGGAGGTGCCGGCCGCCCGGGTGGTGGCGGTGGAACGCTCGCCCGCCGCGCTGTCCTGGCTGCGCCGCAACGCGGCGGCCCGGGTCGCCGCCGGGGACCGGCCGATCGAGGTGGTCGAGGCGGACGTGACCGATCCCGACCTGCTGGCCGAGCTGTCCGGCCGGGTCGACGTGCTGCTCTGCAACCCGCCCTATGTCCCGCAGGCGGTGGCCGTGCCGCCGGAGGTGGCCGGGCACGACCCGGCGGAGGCGGTGTTCGGCGGGGCGGACGGCCTGGCCGTGCTCCGGCCGGTGGTCGACCGCGCGGCGACCCTGTTGCGACCGCGTGGCGTCCTCGGCGTCGAGCACGACGACACGCACGGCACCGTGGTACCCGGGCTGCTCGCCGAGGACGGCCGGTACGCGGCGATCGCCGAGCACCACGACCTCGCCGGCCGGCCCCGCTTCGCCACGGCGTCCCGCCGGGCGGACCGCCCGCGACCGGACCCGGCCGTGACGTGGCAGACTGGCTCCTCGTGATGCTCTACGACTGCCGGTCGCTCGCCGACCGGGACCGCGGCATCGCTGCGGCCATCGAGGCGGTTCGCAACGGCGAACTGGTCGTCCTGCCGACCGACACGGTCTACGGGATCGGCGCGGACGCGTTCACCCCGTACGCGGTCAAGGCGCTGCTGGACGCCAAGGACGCCCCGCACGCGCCACCACCGGTGCTGATCGGCTCCCGGCACACCCTCGACGGCCTGGTCTACACGCTGCCGCCGGCCGCGCGGGACCTGGTGGAGGCGTTCTGGCCCGGCGCGCTGACCATCCTGGTGAAGCACTCGGCGAGCCTGCGCTGGGACCTCGGTGACGACAGCGGCACGGTGGCGGTCCGGATGCCGCTGCACCCGGTGGCGCTGGAGGTGCTGCGGGAGACCGGCCCGATGGCCGTCGCCGCGGCCAACAAGTTCGGCCAGCCGGCCGCGCTCACCGCCGACGAGGCGCGCGACCAGCTGGCCTACTCGGTGCGGGCGTACCTGGAGGCCGGGCCGGCGGTGGATCCGGTGCCGAGCACGATCGTGGACCTGACCGGTGAGGTGCCGGTGCTCGTCCGGGAGGGGGCCATCGACCTGGACCGGCTCCGCGACGTGGTGCCGGACCTGCGCGAGAGCCAGGTGGCGTGAGTGCCTCCGTTCACCGTCCTGCACGTCTGCATGGGAAACATCTGCCGTTCGCCGATGGCCGAGCGGCTGCTCAGCCTCGCGGTGGGGGAGCGGCTGGCCCGGCGCGACGTCGACCCGGCCCGGGCCGACGAGTTGCTGCACAGCCACAGCGCGGGCACCGGTGGCTGGCACGCCGGTGAGGAGATGAACCCACCGGCCGCCCGTCAGGTGACCACCCGGGGCGGCAGCGTCGCCGGCTTCGCCGCGCGCAAGCTGCGCTCCGACCACATCGACGCGGCCGACCTGGTCCTGACCGCCACCGCGGACCAGCTGGAGTACGTGGTGGCGCTGCGTCCCGACGCGGTGTCCCGCACGTTCGTGCTGGGCGAGTTCGGCCGGCTGCTGGCCGCCCTGGATCCGGCCGCGCTGCCGCCGGCCGAGGCGACCCCGGAGGCGGTCTACGCCCGCGGTGCGGCGCTGGTCGAGGCGGCGCACGCGGCCCGCCAGGGCACCACCCCGCTGCCCACCGACGACCTCGACGACCCGTGGGGGCGCGGCGACCAGTGCTTCAGCCGGGTGGCCGATGAGATCGAGGAGACGGTTCATCCGCTCGCGGCGGTCCTGCTGCCCTGACTGCGGGTCGGGTCGCTGCCATGGCACCCACCCGTGCGAATTTCCTCCGGGTTTGAGGGAAAAGCGCGGCAGAAATGGCGATTAGCGCCATTCTGGGAGGGTCCTGCCGGCTCCTGCGGGGAGAGCTGATGACCCGGGCGATCCTGCCGAAAGTGTTCACCGTCCTGCTGTCCGGCGCGCTGGCCGGCCTGGTACTGGCGACGGCGGCGCTGCCGGCCGCGCTGGTGTTCGGCATCGGCTTCGCGTCGCTCTCCGGGCCGTACGCGGAGTTGCCCAGCACGCTGCGTACGCCACCGACGGCCCAACGGTCCAACCTGTACGCCAACGACGGCACCACCCTGATCACGTCCTTCTACCAGGAGGACCGGGTGGACGTGCCGCTGGACGAGGTGGCGCCGGTGATGCGACAGGCGATCATCGCCGCCGAGGACGTCCGGTTCCACGAACACAGCGGGGTGGACCTGCGGGGCGTGGTGCGGGCCTTCACCGTCAACCAGGGTGCCGGCGGCACCCGACAGGGTGCGTCCACGTTGACCATGCAGTACGTCCGCAATGTGCTGAGCACCGACCCTCGGCTGAGCGAGGCGCAGCGGGCCGCGGCCACCGAGGTGAGCCCCGCCCGCAAGATTCAGGAGATGCGCTACGCGCTGGCGCTGGAGCGGGAGCTGACCAAGGACCAGATCCTGACCCGGTACCTCAACATCGCCTACTTCGGGGCCGGGGCGTACGGCATCGCCGCCGCCAGCAAGCGCTACTTCTCCACCTCCCCGGCCGACCTCACGCTGGCCCAGGCGGCGTTGCTAGCCGGGCTGGTCCGTTCCCCGAACACCGACGACCCGATCAACGGGGACGCGGACGCCGCCACGGCCCGCCGCGCGTACGTGCTGGACCGGATGGTCGAGTCGGGTCAGGTCACCCCCGAGGCGGCGGCCGGTGCCAAGGCCGAGCCGCTGGACCTACGCCCGCACGAGACCCCGAACGACTGCACGGCGGTGCCCGAGGAGCACAACGACTGGGGCTTCTTCTGCGACTGGTTCACCCGCTGGTGGAACGACCAGCAGGCCTTCGGCGGCAGCGTCGACGAACGGCAGCGCACCCTGCGCCGGGGTGGCTTCAGCATCGTCACCTCGCTCGACCCGGCCGTGCAGGAGGCCACCACCGAGCAGGTCCGGCAGATCTACTCCGTCGAGAACCGGTTCGCCGCGCCGACCGCCGTGGTCCAGCCGGGCACCGGCCGGGTCCTCGCCATGGCGGTCAACCGCGTCTACAGCGTGGCGGCCAACCCGCCTCGGCAGAAGAACCACCCGAACACCGTCAACCAGCTCATCGCCGGGGGCGGCACGATCGTCGGGTACCAGGCCGGGTCCACGTTCAAGCTCTTCACCATGCTGGCCGCCCTGGAGGCCGGGCTGCCGCTGAGTACCGAGTTCGACGCCCCGTCGCGGATCGTCACCGACTACAAGGTCAGCGGGAACGCGAGCTGCGGCGGCTACTGGTGCCCGGAGAACGCCAGCAGTTCGATGAGTGGCGAGCGCGACATGTGGACGGCGTTCGGCCGCTCGGTCAACACGTACTTCGTCTGGCTGACCGAGCGGATCGGCGCGGACCGGGTGGTGGAGATGGCCGAGCGGCTCGGCATCGTGCTGCGGGCCGAGGACGACGCGCTGCTGGCCCGGCACGGCGCACGCGAGTGGGGACCGTTCACCCTGGGCGTGGCCGCCACCACCCCGCTGGACCTGGCCGGCGCGTACGCCACGGTGGCGGCCGAGGGGACCTGGTGCGCGCCCACCCCGATCACCTCGATCACCGACGCCGCCGGGCGGCGGGTGACCGCCGGGCAGCCGGACTGCCGGCAGGTGCTCGACGTCGACGTGGCCCGGGCGGCGGCGGACGCGGCCCGCTGCCCGGTCGGCGACCAGTCCATGTACCGCGCCTGCGACGGCGGTACGGCCACCCGACTGCGCGGCCAGCTAGGCCGGCCGGTGGCCGGCAAGACCGGCAGCTCCGAGGGGTACGCCACGGAGACCGTGGTGGCCTTCACCCCGCAGTTGGCGGTCGCCATGATGGCGGCCAATCCCGACGAGCCCCAGGACGGGGTCGGCGCGAAGGTGCAGGCCGACATGGTGGATGCGGTGGCGGAGACCCTCGCCTTCGGTCTGCGGGACCAGCCGGTACGCGACTTCGTGCCGCCCAGCGAACGGACCGCGTACCGGGTCACCGGGGACCGCTCCGGCAACTGAGCCTCACCGTGGCGGCTGGACCTCCGCCGCGACCTGCTCGGCGCCCTCGGCGATGTTGCGGGCCATCCCGCCGAAGACCAGCGCGTGGAACGGCGCCACCGCGGCCCAGTACGCGTGCCCGGCCAGCCCCCGGGGCAGGAACACCGCCCGCTGCCGGTACTGGACCTGCCCGGCGCCGTCCCGCCGCACCTGCATCTCCAGCCAGGCCTGGCCGGGCAGCCGCATCTCGGCGCGCAGCCGCAGCAGCTCGCCCGGCACGATCTCCTCCACCCGCCAGAAGTCCAGCGCCTCGCCCACCCGCAGGTGATGCGGGTGACGCCGGCCGCGGCGCAGCCCCACCCCGCCGGCCAGCCGGTCCAGCCAGCCCCGCACCGACCAGGCCAGCGGGAACGAGTACCAGCCGTGCTCGCCACCGACGCCCTCGATCACCCGCCAGAGCGCCTCCGGTGGCGCCGCCACCGCCCGTTCGCGCAGGTCGGTGTAGGCCGTGCCGCCGCTCCAGTCTGGGTCGCTGGGCAGCGGCTCGGCGGGCGCGTCCGGGCCGGCCGCGGTCGACCAGCGGGTCTCCACCTCCGCGTCGCGTACCCGGGCCAGGGCCAGCTCGACCGCCCGGTCGAAGCCGGTCAGCCCGCCCGGTGGGTCCGGCAGATACGTCGCGATGTCGTGCTCGTGCGCGACCGCTTCGTGCACCAGGCTGGCCACCAACGGCCGGGCGAGCGCGTTGGGCACCGGGGTGACCAACCCGACCCAGTACGAGGAGAGCGCGGGCGTCAGCGGGCGGACGGGCACGAGCAGCCGGCGGGACAGCCCGGCCACCCGGGCGTAGCGCTGCATCATCTCGCCGAAGGTGAGCACGTCCGGGCCGGCGATGTCGAAGCCGCGGTTGACCTCCGGCGGCAGGCCCGCGCAGCCGACCAGGTAGCGCAGCACGTCGTCGACCGCGATCGGCTGGATCCGGTTGGCAACCCAGCGCGGGGTGACCATCACCGGCAGCCGCTCGGTCAGGTAGCGCAGCATCTCGAACGACGCCGAGCCCGAGCCGATGATCACCGCCGCCCGGAGGACCACCGTCGGCACCCCGCTGTCCAGCAGGATCCGCCCCACCTCGCTGCGGGAACGCAGGTGGGCCGAGGTGGCCGCGTCGCCGGCCGCGAGCTCCGGCCCACCCAGGTAGACGATCCGGCGTACGCCCGCGGCGTGGGCCGCCGCCGCGAAGGCCGTGGCGGCC
This sequence comes from Micromonospora sp. NPDC051296, assembly GCF_040682255.1. Taxonomy (NCBI): domain Bacteria; kingdom Bacillati; phylum Actinomycetota; class Actinomycetes; order Micromonosporales; family Micromonosporaceae; genus Micromonospora; species Micromonospora sp. NPDC051296. The sequence goes on from NZ_JBFBAO010000108.1 coordinate 5,297, forward strand.
CGCCGGTCGGCGGCCTCGAAGCCGGGCTGCCCGAGCGAGTGCACCAGGTAGTACGCCACGTCGACGCCGTCGAACACCCCGGTCAGCGTCTCCGGCCGGCTCAGGTCCCCCTCGACCACCTCGACCCGGGATATCCACGGCACGTCGCGGAGCCGTCCGGCCCGGCGGGCCAGGCAGCGCACCTCGTTTCCCTCGGCCAGCAGGCGGGGCGCCAGCCGCCCACCGATGTAACCCGTCGCGCCGGTGACCAGGCATCTCACGGTCTCCAGTCTGGGGCCGCCTAGACTCTGGCGCTGTGGAGACCGTGAAGGGCACCTTCTGGGGGCCGGACTTCGAGCAGCTCAGCGCAGGCGACCCGGAGATCGCGGAGGTGGTGCTCGGCGAACTCGACCGGCTGCGCGGCGGCCTGCAACTGATCGCCAGCGAGAACCTCACCTCGCCGGCGGTGCTGGCCGCGCTGGGCTCGACGCTGACCAACAAGTACGCCGAGGGCTACCCGGGCCGGCGCTACTACGGCGGCTGCGCGCAGGTGGACCGGGCCGAGGAGATCGGCATCGCCCGGGCGAAGGAGCTGTTCGGCGCCGAACACGCCAACCTCCAACCGCACTCCGGCGCGAGCGCCAACCTGGCCGCGTACGCCGCGCTGGTGCAGCCGGGCGACACCGTGCTGGCGATGGAACTGCCGCACGGCGGGCACCTGACCCACGGCAGCCGGGTGAATTTCTCCGGCCGGTGGTTCGCCACCGTCGGCTACACCGTCCGGCGGGACACCGAGCTGATCGACTACGACGAGGTACGCGACCTGGCCCGTACCCACCGGCCCAAGATGATCATCTGTGGCGCGACGGCGTACCCGCGGCTGATCGACTTCGCCCGGTTCCGGGAGGTCGCCGACGAGGTCGGCGCGTACCTGATGGTGGACGCCGCGCACTTCATCGGGCTGGTCGCCGGGCAGGCCATCCCGTCGCCGGTGCCGTACGCCGACGTGGTCTGCGCCACCACCCACAAGGTGCTGCGCGGTCCGCGTGGCGGCATGATCCTCTGCCGGGAGTCACTGGCCGAGCGGATCGACAAGGCGGTCTTCCCGTTCACCCAGGGCGGCCCGCTGATGCACGCCGTGGCGGCCAAGGCCGTCGCGTTGCGCGAGGCGGCGCAGCCGGAGTACCGGACGTACGCCGCGCAGGTGGTCGCCAACGCGCGGGCGCTCGCCGACGGGCTGGCGGCCGAGGGGATGCGCCCGGTCTCCGGCGGCACGGACACCCACCTGGCCCTGATCGACCTCCGGGACACCGGGGTGACCGGGGCCGAGGCCGAGGCGCGGTGCGACGTGGCGACGATCACGCTGAACAAGAACGCCATCCCGTACGACCCGCAGAAGCCGATGGTCGCCTCGGGAATCCGGGTGGGCACGCCGAGCGTCACCACACAGGGCATGGGGGAGGCGCAGATGCGCCAGGTCGCGGAGCTGATCGGCCGGGCGGTGCGAACCGATCCGGCGGCCCCGGGCGGGGCCGACGAGTTGACCCGGATCGCCGCCGACGTGGCCGAGCTGGTCGCCGACTTCCCGGCGTACCCCCGATGACCGCGCCTCGCGCCGGTGAGCCCGGCGTACCTCCGATGTCCGCGCCTCGTGCGGGGGAGCCCGGTGCCATCCGGGCCCGCCTGCCGCATCTGCGCCTGCCGCTGCTCGCCTGCGCCGTGCTGGCCTTGGTCGGGGTGCCGGCCGCGGCCCTGCTGCGCGGTCCGACCGGCGCGGCCGGGGTGGCCGCCGGGATCGCCCTGGTGATCGTCAGCTACCTGATCTCCAGCCTCTCGGTGGCCTGGGCCGACGCGGTGCACCCGAAGTTGATCATGTCGGTGGGGCTGCTCACCTACGTCACGAAGATCGTCTTCCTGGGTGTGGCGTTGGCGGCCGTGGCGGCCACTGGTTGGTCGGGATTGCCGGACATGGGCGTGTCGATCATCGCGGCCGTGGTGGTATGGACCGGAGCCCACCTGACCTGGGCTTTGCGCTCCCCGCTGCCCACCGTGGACCGCTCGTCCGAGCACTGACCGTACGGCTGGCGTTTCCCCGGCGTTTCATCCTCCTGTTCTGCTGGCCGTTCAGGAGTAGGCTGACCCCCGGCTTGACGCGCCCGCACCCGCCGCCCGCACGCTGCTCGCAGTGTGGGGGGTGCCGCACACTCGCGAAACACCCGGCTGATAGTGTTCGCCTCGTCATGGCCGACAACCCTCACCCCGGAAGCTCCGACGAACACTCGTCGGAAGGCGTTGCCGGAGCCGTCATCGGCTACCTGCTCGCCGGCATCGTGGTGTGGGGATTCCTCGGCTGGTTGGCGGGGGAATTCCTCGGCTTTCCGACCGGCATCGGGATCGGCGTGGGCATGATGCTCGGCGCAGCCGGAGCGATCTACCTGATCATGAAGAGGCTCGGTGCCTGAGTTCCGGCACGCGCGGGTCTGTCGAGTGCGGAGGATGACACGGTGAGCGGACAGTTGATCGCCGCTGAGGGCCTTCCCTGGCCTCCCAGGGTTGAAGATTTCTACCCGCCGGACCTGGCCGGTCCGTGGGTCACCAAGTTCACCCTCATGATCTGGCTGGCCGTCGGACTCCTGATCATCTTCTTCATGGCCACCTACCGGAACCCGAAGCTGGTGCCGAGCAAGGGCCAGTGGATGGCGGAGTCGCTCTACGGCCTGGTGCGGGACAACATCGTCCGCGAGCAGATGGGCAATGCCGGCATCCGGTTCGCGCCCTACTTCACCGTGCTGTTCGCCTTCATCGCGCTGACCAACCTCTTCGGCATCGTGCCCGGCCTGCAGATCTCGCCGAACTCGCACATCGCCTTCCCGATCGTGCTGACCGCGATCACCTACGTGATGTACCTCTACATCGGTGTCCGCAAGCACGGCCTGGGCCGCTACCTCAAGCAGAACCTGATCATCCCCGGCGTGCCGTGGCCGATGCACTTCCTGCTGATCCCGATCGAGTTCCTGCAGAACTTCATCAACCGGCCGGTCACCCTGGCGGTGCGACTCTTCGCGAACATGTTCGCCGGTCACCTGATCCTGCTGGTCTTCACCGTCGGCGGCTTCGTCATGCTCGCCTCGGACAACGTCTTCATCCAGGTGACGTCGGTCTTCTCGTTCCTGATGGCGATCCTGATGGCCTTCTTCGAGGTGCTGGTCGCGCTGTTGCAGGCGTACGTCTTCGTCACCCTGTCCGCCAACTACGTCGGCAGCTCGCTCGCCGCCGAGCACTGATCCACGCAGACCCGGCGGGCCGCCCGGCCCGACCAAGCTTCCGGTAAGACCGCGTACGCGTGAGAGCCTCACGCGTCTACTAGGAGGAATACCCGCAATGACTGCACTTGCCGCCATCGAGGGCAGCGTCAACACCATCGGCTACGGCCTCGCCGCCATCGGCCCCGGTATCGGTGTCGCCCTGATCTTCGCGGCCTACATCCAGGCCAGCGCCCGCCAGCCGGAGTCCGCCGGCTACAACCGCACCTGGCTGGTCCTGGGCTTCGCGCTGGTCGAGGCGCTCGCGCTGTTCGGCCTGGTGCTCGCCTTCGCCGTCGGCGGCTGACGCGCCACACTCCTCGACCTGGAGGTCTGACATGTTCATCGCCGCCGAAGGCGTGGAGCACCACCCGCTCGTGCCGATCTGGCAGGAGCTGGTCATCGGGTCGATCGCCTTCGCCCTGCTCTGCTTCGTCCTGCTGAAGTTCGTCATGCCGCGCATGGAGGCGATGTACCAGGCGCGGGTCGACGCGATCGAGGGCGGCCTCAAGCGTGCCGAGGCTGCCCAGGCCGAGGCCAACCAGCTGCTCGAGCAGTACCGGGCCCAGCTCGCCGAGGTGCGTACCGAGGCGGCTCGGATCCGGGACGACGCCCGGGCCGACGCCGAGTCGATCCGTACCGACATCCTGGCCAAGGCCCGGGAGGAGTCCGACCGGATCATCGCCGCCGGCCGGGAGTCGCTGGCCGTGGAGCGCCAGACCATCGTGCGCGAGTTGCGCGCGGAGGTCGGTGGCCTCGCGGTCGACCTGGCCAGCCGGATCGTGGGCGAGTCGCTCGCCGACGAGGCCCGCCGCAAGGGCACCGTCGAGCGGTTCCTCACCGATCTCGAGAGCGCGGGGGCCCGCTGATGCAGGCCGCCAGCCGGGAGTCCTACACCGCCGCCCACACGCGGCTGGAGGAGTACGTCCGGAGCGCCGAGCCGTCGGCGGTGGCCACCACCGGCGGCGAGCTGCTCGCCGTGGCGGACCTGCTGCGGCGCGAGGTCCGGCTGCGCCGGGCGCTCTCCGACCCGGCCCGTGAGGGTGCGGATCGGAGCGGGCTGCTGACCGGGGTGCTCTCCGGCAAGGTCGGCGCGGACGCGCTCGACCTGCTCGGCACGCTGGTCGCCGGCCGGTGGTCGGCACCGTCGGAGCTGCTCGACGGTGCCGAGCGGCTGGGCGTACAGGCCCTGCTCGCCAGCGCCGACCAGGCCGGCGAGCTCGGCGAGGTGGAGGACGAGCTGTTCCGCTTCGGCCAGGTGGCCGCCGCGGATTCGCAGCTGTCCAACGCCCTGTCCGACCCGATCGCGCCGGTGGCCCAGCGGGCCGAGCTGGTCGGGATGCTCCTTTCGGACAAGGCCCGGCCGGTGACGGTGCGGCTGGTGGAGGCGGCCCTGGCCGGCTTCGGCGGCCGGTCGTTCTCCGCCGCGCTGACCCGGTTGGTGGAGCTGGCGGCGGAGCGGCGCGACCGGCAGGTCGCGTACGTGACCGTCGCGGCGCCGCTCACCGAGGACGAGGAACGCCGGCTGGGTGACCAGCTCTCGGCCATCTACGGCCGGGCGGTCGCCGTGAAGCTTACGGTTGACCCGACGATCCTCGGCGGAGCGAGCGTCCGGGTGGGTTCTGACCTGTACGACGGGACGATCCTGCGCCGCCTCAACGAGACCCGTAACGCGCTCGCGAAGCGCTGACCAGCACCCCGCGAAGCGCCCGGAATGACAGTCGACCCGAGGACCGGTCGGTACTAGGTATCCCGGGCCCCTGATACTTAAGGAAGCAGAGGATGGCCGAGCTGACCATCTCGACGGAGGAGATCCGCGGCGCCCTGGAGCGCTACGTCTCCTCCTACTCGCCCGACGTCTCCCGCGAGGAGGTCGGCACCGTCGCTGACACCGGTGACGGCATCGCCCACGTCGAGGGTCTGCCCTCGACCATGACCAACGAGCTGCTGGAGTTCGAGGACGGCACGCTCGGCGTGGCGCTGAACCTCGACGTCCGGGAGATCGGTGTCGTCGTCCTCGGCGACTACTCCGGTCTTGAAGAGGGGCAGCGCGTCAAGCGCACCGGCCGGGTGCTCTCGGTGCCCATCGGCGACGGCTTCCTCGGTCGCGTGGTCGACGCGCTCGGCCAGCCGATCGACGGCCTCGGCGAGATCGCCAACGAGGGCTACCGGGAGCTGGAGCTCCAGGCCCCGAACGTGATGGCCCGGCAGTCCGTCTCCGAGCCGATGCAGACCGGCATCAAGGCGGTCGACGCGATGACCCCGATCGGTCGGGGTCAGCGGCAGCTGATCATCGGTGACCGCAAGACCGGCAAGACCACGGTCGCCCTGGACACCATCCTCAACCAGCGGGAGAACTGGGCCTCCGGCGACCCGAAGAAGCAGGTCCGCTGCATCTACGTCGCCATCGGCCAGAAGGCCTCCACGATCGCCTCGATCAAGGGCCAGCTGGAGGAGGCCGGCGCGATGGAGTACACCACCATCGTCGCCTCCCCGGCGTCCGACCCGGCCGGCTTCAAGTACCTCGCCCCGTACACCGGCTCGTCCATCGGGCAGCACTGGATGTACGGCGGCAAGCACGTGCTCATCGTCTTCGACGACCTGAGCAAGCAGGCCGAGGCGTACCGCGCCGTGTCGCTGCTGCTGCGTCGCCCGCCGGGCCGCGAGGCGTACCCGGGTGACGTCTTCTATTTGCACTCCCGGCTGCTGGAGCGCTGCGCGAAGCTCTCCGACGAGCTGGGCGGCGGCTCGATGACCGGCCTGCCGATCATCGAGACGAAGGCCAACGACATTTCGGCCTTCATCCCGACCAACGTCATCTCCATCACCGACGGCCAGATCTTCCTGGAGACCGACCTGTTCAACCAGGGCGTCCGGCCGGCCATCAACGTCGGCACCTCGGTCTCCCGGGTGGGTGGCGCGGCGCAGGTGAAGCCGATGAAGAAGGTCTCCGGTTCGCTGCGGCTGAACCTGGCCCAGTTCCGTGAGCTGGAGGCGTTCGCCGCCTTCGCCTCGGACCTGGACAAGGCCTCCCGGGCCCAGCTCGACCGCGGTTCCCGCCTGGTGGAGCTGCTCAAGCAGCCGAACTACGCGCCGTACCCGGTGCAGGAGCAGGTCGTCGCGGTCTGGGCCGGCACCGAGGGCAAGCTGGACGACGTCCCGGTCGGCGAGGTCAAGCGCTTCGAGACGCAGTTCCTGGAGCACCTGCGGCGCAAGAACAACGCCACGTTGCAGGCGATCGCGGACAACAAGTGGGACGACGAGATCGTCGCCGCCCTCGACGCCGCCATCACCGATTTCAAGCAGGGCTTCCTCGGCCGTGAGGACGAGCGCACGATCAACGAGGCGCCGGCGGCGCCGCTGGAGGGCGAGGCCGAGCACGAGACGGTCACCCGCTACAGCGGCGGGGCCCCGGCCCAGAAGCAGTAGGGCCGGGCCATGGCGGCGCAGGTACGTGTTCTTCGTCAACGGATCCGCTCGGCGAAGGGGATGAAGAAGATCACCAAGGCGATGGAGCTCGTCGCGACGAGCCGGATCGCCAAGGCCCAGGCCCGGGTGGCGGCGTCCCTGCCGTACGCCCAGGCCATCACCGGCGTGCTTACGGCGCTGGCGTCCAACGCGCGGATCGACCACCCGATGCTCACCCCGCGCGAGCGGGTGCGCCGGGCGGGCGTGCTGCTGGTAACCGCCGACCGTGGTCTGGCCGGCGGTTACAGCTCCAACGCGATCAAGACGGCGGAGTCGCTGATCGCCCGGCTCCAGGCCGACGGCAAGGAGCCGGTGCTCTACGTCATCGGGCGCAAGGGCGTGTCGTTCTACCGGTTCCGCAACCGGCCGATCCAGGCGAGTTGGACGGGCTTCTCCGAGCAGCCGTCGTTCGCCGACGCCCGCGAGGTGGGTGAGACGCTGATCAAGGCGTTCACCGCCGGCGCGGACGACGTCGACGGCGACCCCGGCGAGGACGGCGTGCTCGGCGTGGACGAACTTCACATCGTCTACACCGAGTTCAAGTCCCTGATGACCCAGACCCCGGTCACCCGGATCATCGGGCCGTTGCAGGTCGAGGAGCGGCCCCGGTCCGAGGCGGCTCCTGGCGTGTTGCCGGACTACGACTTCGAGCCGGATCCCGAGGCGCTGCTCGACGCGCTGCTGCCGAAGTACATCAACACGCGGATCTACGCGGCGTTGCTGGAGTCGGCGGCGAGCGAGTCGGCGGCCCGGCGGCGGGCGATGAAGAGCGCCACCGACAACGCCGAAGAGATGATCGAGAAGTACACGCGTGAGATGAACTCGGCCCGCCAGGCCGGGATCACCCAGGAGATCAGCGAGATCGTCGGCGGCGCTAACGCGCTGGCCGCGTCGGGAAGTGAAGTGTGATGACTGCCCCAGTAGAGACCAAGACGGCCACGGGTCGCGTGGTCCGGGTCATCGGCCCGGTCGTCGACGCCGAGTTCCCGCGCGACGCCATGCCGGACCTGTTCAACGCCCTCAAGGTGGACGTGACCCTGTCCGGCGGTGAGAAGACGCTGACCCTGGAGGTCGCCCAGCACCTGGGTGACAACCTGGTCCGCGCGATCTCGATGCAGCCGACCGACGGTCTGGTCCGTGGCGCCGAGGTGCGCGACACCGCCGGCCCGATCAAGGTGCCGGTCGGTGACGCGGTCAAGGGCCACGTCTTCAACGCCATCGGCGAGTGCCTCAACCTCACCGAGGGCGAGACCATCCAGGCCGACGACCACTGGGGCATCCACCGCAAGGCCCCGGCCTTCGCGGACCTGGAGCCGAAGACCGAGATGCTGGAGACCGGCATCAAGGTCATCGACCTGCTCGCCCCGTACGTCAAGGGCGGCAAGATCGGCCTGTTCGGCGGCGCCGGCGTGGGCAAGACGGTGCTCATCCAGGAGATGATCACCCGTGTCGCCCGCAACTTCGGTGGTACCTCGGTCTTCGCCGGCGTGGGTGAGCGCACCCGCGAGGGCAACGACCTCATCCACGAGATGACCGACTCCGGCGTCATCGACAAGACCGCCCTGGTCTACGGCCAGATGGACGAGCCGCCGGGCACCCGGCTGCGGGTCGCCCTCTCCGCGCTGACCATGGCGGAGTACTTCCGCGACGTGAAGAAGCAGGAGGTGCTGCTCTTCATCGACAACATCTTCCGCTTCACCCAGGCCGGTTCCGAGGTCTCCACGCTGCTCGGCCGGATGCCGAGCGCGGTGGGTTACCAGCCGACCCTGGCCGACGAGATGGGCGAGCTGCAGGAGCGGATCACCTCCGTCAAGGGCCAGGCCATCACGTCGATGCAGGCGATCTACGTGCCGGCGGACGACTACACCGACCCGGCCCCGGCCACCACGTTCGCTCACCTGGACGCGACCACCAACCTGGAGCGGTCGATCTCCGACAAGGGCATCTACCCGGCGGTGGACCCGCTGGCGTCCTCGTCCCGGATTCTCGCCGCGGAGTTCGTCGGCCAGGACCACTTCCAGGTGGCCACCGAGGTGAAGCGGATCCTGCAGCGCTACAAGGACCTGCAGGACATCATCGCCATCCTCGGTATCGAGGAGCTCTCCGAGGAAGACAAGATCACCGTTGGGCGGGCCCGACGGATCGAGCGCTTCCTGTCGCAGAACACCTACGCGGCGGAGCAGTTCACCGGCGTACCGGGCTCGACGGTCCCGATCAAGGAGACCATCGAGGCGTTCCGGAAGATCAGCGAGGGCGAGTACGACCACTTCCCCGAGCAGGCGTTCTTCATGTGCGGTGGGCTTGACGACCTGGAGAAGAAGGCCGCCGAGCTGATGAAGGGCTGACCCTTCGGCACGAACGAAAGAAGGCCGTCCCGGTAACTCCGGGGCGGCCTTCTGTTCATCTTCGGGACGTATCATCGCCGCTGCCCGGTTTCCCGGGTCGGCGATGTTGCCGTCCGCGAGATACCGTCTAGCCACGCTCATGCGCCGATGAGCAGTAAATCGACTTCAACCATTCGCTACGCACGCCCGTATCTCCCAGCGGGTGTGACGAACGGAGACGCAGGTGAGCAAGGCCGGCCGGGGCGGCAAGCGCGGCAAGCGCAGTGGAAAATCGTCGATGTGGAAGGGCGTGCCCGGCTGGGCGCGGTTCTGCACCATCTTCGGCGTGGTCCTGATGATGCTGAGCGGGACGTCGCTGGTCGGCGCCGAGGCGCTGATGGCCCGCTACGAAGGCGCGGTCGGCAAGGCGGACCTCTTCGGCGACGAGGCGGCCGGCACCGGCGAGCGCAAGAGCGACATCAAGGGCCCGCTCAACATCCTGCTGGTCGGCATCGACCCGCGCGACGAGGACACCCCGCCGCTGAGCGACGCCATCATGATCCTGCACGTGCCGAAGGAGATGGACCGGGCCTATCTCTTCTCCCTGCCGCGTGACCTCTACGTCGACATCCCGGCGTTCCCGAAGGCGGAGTTCAGAGGGTCCACCACCAAGCTGAACGCCGCGATGTCCTTCGGCAGCCGGGTGCCCGGCGGGAAGCCGGACGCGGCACAAGGTTTCCAACTGCTCGCCAACACCGCGCAGAAGGTCACCGGGATCGAGCGCTTCGACGCCGGGGCGATCATCAACTTCTCGGGTTTCCAGAAGATCGTCGACGCCATGGGCGGCGTCACGATGAACATCGAGCGGGAGGTCCGCTCCGAGCACCGCGAGCCGGACGGCAAGCACCGCAAGGGCAACCCCAACGGCAAGGGCTACGTCGGGCCGCAGGCGATCTACCCGAAGGGCAAGCAGCACCTCAAGGGCTGGCAGGCGCTGGACTACGTCCGCCAGCGCTACCCTTCGAGCGGTGTCCCCGACGGTGACTACGGCCGGCAGCGGCACCAGCAGCAGTTCGTCAAGGCGATGGCCAGCCAGGCGTTCAGCGCCGATGTGGTGACCAACCCGGTGAAGCTGGACAAGGTGCTCCGGGCGGCGGGCGAGTCGCTGATCTTCAACGGCCGGGGCCACAGCGTGGTCGACTTCGGTCTCGCGCTCAAGGACATTCGCCCCGGCAACATCCAGATGATCAAGCTGCCGGGCGGCGGCATCAACGAGAACGGCAGATACCTCGGTGAGAAGTTCGTACCCGAGGTGGACGAGTTCTTCGTGGCCCTGGAGAAGGAGCTGCTGGACCCGTTCCTGCTGGAACACCCCAAGTTCGTGAACAAGGGCTGATCGTGGCGCAGGTCTCGGCACCCGCATGAAGAACACGACCAGGGCGGGACTAGACTTTCCCCAATCCGCCGCCTCAGCAAGGAGACAGCGTGGCAGAGCAGCTTAACGTCCAGCTCGTGGCCGTCGAGGAGAAGGTCTGGTCCGGCAAGGCCGAGATGGTCATGGCCCGGACGACCGAGGGTGAGCTGGGTGTGCTGCCGGGGCACGCGCCCCTGCTCGGCCAGCTCGCCGAGCCCGGCCAGGTACGCATCAAGCTCGCCGGTGGCGAGCAGCTCGCCTACGAGGTGGCCGGCGGCTTCCTTTCGGTGAGCGAGCGGGGTGTGACCGTGCTGGCCGAGACCGCGACCCCGGCCTCCGCCGCTCAGGGCAGCTGAGTCGACCCGCCGATGGAGATCGTCGAAGGGATCGGAATCGGCTTCGCCGTGATCCTCGGCGCGATCCTGTTCCTCTTCATTCGGCGGGCCATCGTCACCCGTAGCGGAGGCATCATCCGGCTCAGCGTCCGGACCTCCACCATGCTCGACGGCCGCGGCTGGTCGCCCGGCTTCGGCCGGTTTCTCGGCGACGAACTCCGCTGGTACCGGATGTTCAGTTTCGCGGTACGCCCCCGGCGGGTGTTGTCCCGCGACGGGCTGACCGTGGAGCGACGGCGCCTGCCGGAGGGGCAGGAACGGATGTCCATGCCGGCCGACTGGATCATCCTCCGGTGTACCAGTCGACACGCTCCGGTCGAGATTGCCATGGCGCGATCCACCGTCACCGGATTCCTATCCTGGCTCGAGGCCGCCCCTCCGGGGGCGGTCTCGCCGCGTGTGGCCTCCCAGGACTGGCCTGCTGCCTGACTCTTTCGCGGGTCTGCGGTTGCTGTGCTGCCTGTTGTCCCCTGTTTGTCCCCTGTTGTCGGGGTGGTTCCTGGTCTCGGGTGGCCCCTGTCCCGATTGATCATGAAGTTGGCGGGGGTTTTGATCTCGGGAGCACCCGCTAACTTCATGATCATCGGACGGCGTGGTCTGCGGTCGGGTGGTCTGGGCCGTGGTGTCCGGTTGTTGGGCTGGGCGGCGGGGTGCTGGGCGGAATGGTGGGCGGGCGGGAGGCGTTGGACACCCCTGAACGACCGAGGAAGACGCCCGCCGAGGTGGGTGTGCGCGGCCCGGAATGAACGTGGGCCGGCGGTCGTTACACATGGTCCGGCGTCGCGAAGTGGCCGATGCCCCGCGCGCCAGAGGTCTTTCCTTTCTTCGAGCGCCTGACGGTGCTTGCGCACGCGATCCCGACCCCCATCGGTGTGTGCGCCAACCCCCGAATGGAGCTTTGTCATGAACACGATCTTCCGTAAGACCGTTCTCGGTATTGCTGGTGTGGCCTTCACCGGTGGTGTGTTCGCCGGTCCGATCGCCGCTCACGCCGACGCCGGCCCGGTTACCGGCAACCTGGTTGCTGCTGTGCAGGCCGACAAGCCGGACAGCGCCAAGCTGATCCCGCACGGTGTGCAGGGTGCGCAGTCGAAGATCGACCTGAACGACGAGCAGGTCTCGAACGCGAAGGCGATCATCGCCGCGACCAAGAAGGCGGGCCTGCCGGAGCGGGCGGCGGTGGTGTCGATCGCGACCAGCCTGCAGGAGTCGAAGCTGGAGAACCTGGGCCACCTCGGTGACCTCAACGACCATGACTCGCTGGGCCTGTTCCAGCAGCGGCCGTCGAGCGGTTGGGGCACCCCGGAGCAGATCACCGACCCCGAGTACTCGACCCTGGCCTTCCTCAAGGGCCTCAAGCAGGTTGACGGGTGGCAGGACATGCCGCTGACCGACGCCGCCCAGACGGTGCAGGTCTCGGCCTACCCGGACGCCTACGCCCAGTGGGAGCAGCAGGCCGCCGACCTGGTCACCCAGTACTGGAACAGCTGACAACCGCACAAAGCAGAGCCGCTGGCCGGCACCGGGCTGGGCAGCGCCCGTACGCTGTGCAGCTCCGCCGCCGGCGCCAGCGCCGGCAGCTTCCGATGCGGCGTGGACTTCGAGCCGCTGCGCTACTGGCGTGGCCCCAGCTGGATGAACATCAAC
>NZ_JBFBAO010000109.1:0-17751 GCF_040682255.1 Micromonospora sp. NPDC051296
CGACCGGGGCGGGTCGTTGGCCAGGTCGACGGCCAGCCGTACCGGGTCCGCGCCGTAAGGGTTGATGTGCACAATGCCATTACAGCAGGCTGTGGGCATGAGCGACAGTCATGGGCACGTCTGGCGGACCCGGTCCCGGCATCGGACGAGCGAGGGGACCCTGCACTACCAGTCCTGCCACTGCGGCCGGTGGCGGATCCGCGCCGGTCGAACGGCCGGAACCCTGGTCGAGACCGGGCCCTGCGACCCCGGGATCGCACCGGTTCATTGAGCCGATGATCAGGCGGGCCGGTGGGGCCTGACCAACAGCGGCCTGCGGTGGCACCCGTACCGGGCGGCGCCACCGCAGGCCGAGTGCGTCGGGGCAGCCGGTCAGCCCGCGGTCACCGGTGCGCTCTCCGACGCGTTGAACAGGTCGTCGCCCTGGTAGCGGGCGGTCACCGGCTGGTCGAGCTGGCCGTCGACCGTGCCCTTCAGCTCGGCGACGCCCTTGCGGATCGGCGCGGATCCCAGGTACTTGTCGCCCGAGTAGAAGTCGACCTTGCCGGACGGGGCCCGCTCGCCAACGGTCACCGACCCCACCTCGGCGGTCGCGTTGATGCGCGTGCGGTGCGAGTTCCCGGCTTGGGCGGTGTCGACGTCCAGGCTGGTGGTGGTCGTACGGAACGCCACGTTGCGGACGTAGTGGTTCAGCATCTGCCGCCAGACATCCCAGACGTGGACACCGTCGATGTTGTACTCGGTGACGTCGACGCCGGCCGCTCGCCAGTTCTCGGTCCGCGCGACCGAGTTCGGGGCGATGTTGGCCAGCCAGTCCTGGAGGCCGGTGCCCACGTGGATGCCGCCGGTCACCGCCCGCATCCGATCGACCTGCTCCTGCGTCGGCGTCACCGAACCGCCGGCCGCACCCCAGGCGGCGTGGTAGCCGACCAGGTCGGTGTTGTCGTACAGGAGGGTGATGGCACGGGCGCCACCCGCGGACAGCCCGCCGAAGGCGCGGTCCTCGGCACGGGTGGAGACGTGGTAGTTCTGCTCCACGAAGGGGATGACGTTGTCCCGCAGGTCGTTGACGTAGCCCTGGTTGCCGTCGGGAAGGCCGTTGAAGTCGGTGGAGACGATGACCATCGGCTGCGCCGCGCGATCCCGGATCGCATTCTCCAGGATCTCGTGGGCCACGCCCTCCATGGTCCAGTCGGTGGCGTTGCCACCCCCACCGTGGCTGAGGTACAGCGTCGGGTACGCGGTGGCGCGTGCCGGGTCGTAGCCGTGCGGCAGGTAGACGACGATGTCGTGCTTGCCCGGCGGGTTGGTCGACAGCGGGGAGTCGTACCGCCGCTGCTCCAGCGTTCCCGCCTTGTTACGGGCGACCGGCGCCTGGTAGCCGTTGTCATAGCTGGGGAAGCGCTTGCTGCTCGGGACGTAGACCCGGCTGAGCAGCGCACCCGGAGCGTCCGCGTGCGGCAGCACTTCGAGCGGGTTCGCCGGGTCGGGGTGGAGGGTGCAGCCGCTGGCCGTGGGGCTGGTGCAGTCGTGCGTGAAGGCGTACCGGAAGGTGCCGGAGGGCAGGGGCGTGGTGAACGTCCACACGCCGTCCGTCCCCTTCGCCATCGGCATCGAACGCCACGGGTCGGCCAGGATGTCGCCCGGCTGCCACTGCGCGCCGGTTCGGGCGTCGCCGCAACCCTGACAGGTGACCGTCTCCGCCCGGGAGAACCACCATTCGCCGTAGATCTGGACGGACTCGACGCCCGGAGGCGCCTGGTACCTGAAGGTGACCGAGTTTCCGGTCGGTGCCTGGTTGGTGTGCACGACCTTGGGCCCGAGATCCGAGGCCGGTGCCGCGGCGGCGGCGGGCGCCACGAGGGCTCCGGCGGCGACCGTCAGGCCGGCGACGAGCGACACTGCCAGCCCTCTGCCGGGCTGGCGGGTCGGCGATGGGTGAGGGTGCGCAACGGACATGTGCCTTCCCTTCATCTGGTGATGGGTCGGCCTGGACTGCCGGGGTGTGCTGCCTCGCCGACCGATGGGGGTGGTACCGAAGGCCCTCGGTGGACACGATGGTCACACAAAGGTAATACCTTTGTAAACGGATTGGTCACACCTTTTGGGATCGCCACCGGCTGGGGACGTCGGTGGATGCCGCACTACGCTCTCCACAGGACGGAGTGATCGGGGATCCTTGATGAGCGAGGCGGCTCGCGACGCGCCGCGGGCTTCGGCGCCGGTGCTGCACGACGCTGTGCTCGACGCCCTCGGGCTGGAGATCGCCAGCGGGCAGCACGCCCCCGGCACGGCGCTCACCCTGGAACAGCTGCAGCAGCGCTTCGGCGTCTCACGCACCGTGATGCGGGAGGCGATGCGGATCCTGGAGTCGCTGAACCTGGTTCATTCCCGCCGTCGGGTCGGGCTGGTGGTGCAGCCGATGCACCGGTGGCAGGTGCTCGACCCGCGGGTGATCCGCTGGCGCCTCGACGGTCCCGGGCGCGCCGACCAGCTGCGTACCCTCACCGAGCTGCGGGTTGCGGTCGAACCACTCGCCGCGGCCGCCGCTGCCCAGCACGCCACCGTCGCCGAGCGGGAGCGACTGCGTACGCTGGCCGCGCGGATGCGGCAACTCGGCGAGGCGGGTGAGCTCGACGCGTTCCTGCAGGCCGATGTCGAGTTCCACGCGCTGCTGCTACAGGCGTGCCTCAACGAGATGTTCACCGCGCTGACCAGCGTGATCGCCGAGGTGCTCGCCGGACGGACCGAGCACGGACTCATGCCGAAGCCACCCCGGCCCGTGGCGCTCGACCTTCATGAGCACGTCGCGCGCTGCGTCGCGGCGGGCGACGCCCGCGGCGCCGAGGTCGCCATGCGTGAGCTGGTCGAAGAGGTACGCGACGCGATCACCGCGGGATCGGGCAGCGCGGACGCGGTACCGACATAGGCCCGAGCCAGTCCTCGGGCGACGGCACGGCACGGCAGCCGTGGAAGGGACTCGCGCCGCCCGGTCGTCAGTCGCTGACCTTGACGACGATCTTGCCGCTGGTGTGCCGGTTGGCAAGGGTGTTCAAGCCGTCGGCGGCCTGCTCCAGCGGCACGATGGTGTCGATGTCGACCGTGAGGGTGCCGGCGAGCGCCTGCTCGGCGAGGGCGGACAACACCTCGCGGGTCGGCCTGGCCATGATGTTGGTACCGGTCAGGCCGGCGGCGCCGAGGGCGTCGTCGTTGACCGCGCCGAGCGAACTGGCCACCCGGCCGCCGCTGCGGAGCACCGACAGGGGGAGCTGGTCCGTGCTGCGGGCGACCAGGTCGATCAGGGCGTCGATGCCGTCGGGATAGGCGGCTCGAATCTGGTCGACCACCGGCGCGGTGGTGTAGTCGATGACGGTGGCCGCGCCGAGACCGGTCAACCGCTCGGTGTCGGCCGCGGTGCCGGTGGCCAGCACCGTGACTCCTCGCGAGGCCAGCATCTGGACGGCGAAAGAGCCGACGCCGCCGCTCGCGCCGACGACCAGCACGGTCTCTCTGGGCTGCGGCTTGACCGCGTCGACGGCGGCGCTGGCGGCGGCGCCGGCGAGGGGCAGCGCGGCGGCGGTGACGACATCGAGCCCGGCCGGCCGGGGTGAGACGGCGGCTGCGGGCAGCAGCGCGTCGTCGGCCAGGGTGCCGGCCTGGATCGGTGGTGCCAGCAGGACGTGCCCGAACACCTCCTGGCCAGGGGCCAGGTCGTCGACCCCCGGGCCGACGGCTTCCACGACGCCAGCTGCGTCGCGGCCCAGGATCAGGGGGTACGCGTGCGGCATCATCTGCGCCATCGTCCCGCTGGCGATGCTGGTGTCGATGGCGTTGAGGCCGGCGGCCTGGACCCGGACCAGCACCTGACCCTCGCCGGGTGCCGGAACCGGCAACTCGGCCAGCCGGGGCGGTTCACCAGCGGCCGGGACATGCAGAGCACGCATGACACTCCTTCACCCGGTGACGGCGGCAGCGGTGTGGCGCCGCGTAGCGGAAACGCTCTGCCTAAATAATCCCAGATTGCCGGCGATGCCGGGGTCTGATCTGGTGCGGCCGCAGCTCCGCAGAAGGTCCTTACCACACAAAGCCAGGCATTGCAGTCCCCAGTTCGTATGTTAGCGTTACCGGACGCATGAGCTGGAGGAGTTCAGTGGTCGAGTCGACCGTGAGGATGGCGTTGCGCTCTCGCCCGCCCCGCTCGGTCGCCGACGTCGGCAGCGACCGGACGACCACCACCGCCCGCCTGGCCCGCCGGACGGTATCAACGCTGGTAGGGTCCCGGCGGATGGGCGAGGTTCTCCCTCGTGCGATCGAGTTGGCCGCGTGCCGGAAGAACTACTTGACCCCGCTGGTGACGGCAGCGTTTTCGCTGGCCAAGGCGGGCGAGGCGAGTGCGGCGGCGGTGCGGGAAGGGCCCCAGGTCCTGGTCCGCCCGGGACGAGGGGAAGCATGATCGACGTGAGCGTGGCAAAGAGTCGGCGTTTGCCGGTCATGGGGGATGTCGCGCGGCTGGCGGGCGTGTCGCACATGACCGTGTCCCGCGTCCTCAACGAGCCCGAGTCGGTGCGTCCGGAAACCCGCGAGCGGGTCCTGCTGGCCATCAAGCAGCTCGGTTACCGACGTAACACCGCCGCGCGGAGCCTGGTCACCCGGCGTTCGCAGACGCTTGGCGTGGTCTGCTTCGACACCACGCTGTACGGGCCGGCTTCGATGCTCAACGGCATCGTGCAAGCCACCGAGGAAGCCGGGTACGCGGTCAGCGTGGCCAGCCTGCGTCGGCCCACCGCCGCGGCGGCGACCCAGGCGGTGCAGCGCCTGGTGCACCAGTCGGTGGAGGGACTCGTCCTGATCGCGCCGCAGGCCGCCGAGGCGATGGCTTTCGTCCGGGCGCTGCCCACCGACATCCCGGTGGTCGCCGTCGAGAACGCGCTGCCGAGTGTCACGAGTGTCTCGGTCGACCAGGTGCTGGGTGCCCGGATGGTCACCGAGTACCTGCTGTCCCTCGGCCACGAGACCGTTCACCACGTGCGGGGTCCGTCGGACTGGAGCGAGGCGAACGGGCGCGTCGACGGGTGGGTGGCCGCACTCGAGGAGAGCGGCCGGATGGTGCCTCGGGAACTCGTCGGTGACTGGAGCGCCAAGTCCGGCTACCTGGCCGGTCAGAAGCTGGCCCGGGATCGCCGGGCGACGGCGGTGTTCGCGGCGAACGACTCGATGGCCCTGGGCGTGCTGCGAGCGCTGCTCGACGCCGGAGTGCGGGTGCCGGAGGACGTCAGCGTGGTGGGCTTCGACGACATCCCCGAGGGAGCGTTCGTGACGCCGCCGCTGACCACCGTCAGCCAGCCGTTCCGCGAGGTCGGGCGGCGCAGCATCGAGTTCCTGCTGGGCGAGGTCGAGGGCGGCGAGGCGGGCGGCGTTTCGTCCGTTATCCCCCCTGAGCTGATAATTCGTAACAGTACGTCCAGCCGCCGCCCGTAGCACGTCCGCAGGGACTCCTACGCAACCTTCCGGAAACAATCTCTTCGCCAAGTCTTGACGGCGCTCTAGTTAACGCTAACATCGTGCGTGACTCCGCTCACAACAGCGCGGAATCCCTCTTTGGCCTCGCGCCCGCCTGCTTGGAGGAGCCACGATGCGGTCCCGCACTGTTATCGCTCACTCCCATCGATACGTGGTGGGTGTCGACTTTGGTGCGCTGCCGGGCAGGGCCGTCATGGTCCGCGTCTCCGATGGTGCGGTGGTTGGCTCCGCTGTCCACAAGTACGCGCATCGTGTCACGGGCGAGTTCCTGACCGCTACCGGTGAGCGACTGCCGCGCGTCGTGGATGCCGTCCACGCACCCGCGGCCGGCTCGGCGATCCCCACCGCGAACCGCAGCGGGTTCCACGGCCACCCGAACACGTACGGCCAGCCCGGCCGGCCCGTTGGAACGGAGTGACGCTCGTGTCGACATTGGACGAAACCGGAGAAATCTGGTTCCTGACGGGTAGCCAGGCGCTGTACGGCGAACAGGTGCTCGAACAGGTCGCGGCGCAGTCTCGTGAGGTGTGCCAGCTGGTCGCCAGCGGGCTGCGGTCGGGCCCGCGGGTGGTGTGGAAGCCAGTGCTCACGACCGCCGACGCAATCCGCCGGACCTGCCTGGACGCCACCGCGAACGATGCGGTGATCGGCGTCATCACCTGGATGCACACGTTCTCGCCGGCGAAGGCGTGGATCGCCGGCCTGTCCGCGCTCGGCAAGCCGATGCTGCACCTGCACACCCAGGCCAACCGGGCGCTGCCGTGGGCCGAGTTGGACATGGACTTCATGAACCTCAACCAGGCCGCGCACGGCGACCGTGAGTTCGGGTACGTGCAGTCGCGGCTGGGCGTGGCCCGCAAGACCGTCGCGGGTTTCGCTGGCGATCCGGCGGTGCAGGCCCGGATCGGCGACTGGGCCCGGGCGGCGACGGGCTGGCGGGCGGCCCGGTCGCTCCGGCTGGCCCGCTTCGGCGACAACATGCGTGATGTGGCCGTGACCGAGGGCGACAAGGTCGGTGCCCAGGCGACCCTGGGCGTCTCGGTCAACGGCTACGGGGTGAACGCCCTCGTCGCGGCCGTCGACGAGGTCGCGGACGCCGACGTGAACAAGCTCGTCGTCGAGTACGAGGAGCGCTACGACGTGGCAGCCGAGCTGCGTCGCGGCGGCGACCGGCACGACTCCCTGCGGTATGGCGCCCGGATCGAGATCGGGCTCCGCCAGTTCCTCGAAGCCGGTGGTTTCGACGCCTTCACCACGAACTTCGAGGACCTGGGCGGTCTGCGGCAACTCCCCGGCCTCGCCGTGCAGAACCTGATGGCCGACGGCTACGGGTTCGGTGGTGAGGGCGACTGGAAGACGGCGGCACTGCTGCGGATCATGAAGGTGATGGCCGGCGACGCGCCCGGCGGCACCTCCTTCATGGAGGACTACACCTACCACCTGGGGCCGGGCGAGCCGAAGATCCTCGGCGCGCACATGCTCGAGGTCTGCCCGAGCATCGCGGACGGCCGGCCAAGCCTCCAGATCCACCCGCTGTCGATCGGCGGTCGCGAAGACCCGGTCCGCCTGGTCTTCACCGCCGCGCCCGGCCCGGGTCTCGTCGTCGGCCTCGCGGATCTGGGTGGCCGGCTCCGCCTGACCGCCAACGAGATCGACCTGGTGGAGCCGGACGAGCCGCTGCCGCGGCTGCCGGTCGCCCGGGCGGTCTGGAAACCCCGCCCCGACCTTGCCACGTCGGCCGAGTGCTGGCTGCTCGCCGGCGGGCCGCACCACACCGTACTCAGCACCGCGGTCGGCCGGGAACCGCTCGCCGACTTCGCCGACATGGCGGGCGTCGAGCTGGCGATGATCGACGCCGCCTCCGACCAGCGCTCGTTCGCCAATCACATCCGCTGGAACAACGCCTACTACCGGCTGGCGCAGCGGCTGTAACGCCGCTCTCTCGCAGCAGAACCGAACCAACGACCGGAGAATCCTCGGCTCGCTGGGACCGCACAGCGGCTCCTGCGGAACGACGAACCCCTAGGAGAAGAAACCATGAGAAGAACCTTGGGCAGGCGCCCTGTACTGCGTTCGCTGGCCGGAGTCCTGGTGGCGACGCTGGCCCTCAGCGGAGCAGCGTGCGGCAGCGACGAACCGAGCGGTTCGAGCGCGGCCGAGGCCGGCCCCAACGGCATCGACGACGGCAGCGAGCTCACCCTGTGGACCCGCGCCCCGCTGGAGAAGCAGGCGAAGCTCCTCGTCGATGCCTACAACTCCAGCCACCAGAACAAGGTCAAGCTGACCGTCGTTCCCAACGACGACTACGTCGCGAAGGTCGGCGCGGCGGCCGGCTCGAACGGCCTTCCGGACCTCTTCGCCGCGGACATCGTCTACGTGCCGAACTGGGTGAGCCAGGGACTCTTCCAGGACCTCAGCTCGAACATCAACGGCCTCAGCTTCAAGGACACCATCAACAAGGGGCACCTGTCGGCCGGCACGGTTGACGGCAAGCCGCACGTGCTGCCGTTCGTGCTGGACCTGTCGATGCTGTTCTGGAACAAGGACCTGTTCCGGGAGGCCGGGCTGGACCCGGAGAAGGCCCCGGCGAACCTCGAGGAGTACGCCGCCGCCGCGAAGGCGGTCCAGGCGCTGAAGAAGGACGGCGTCTACGGCACGGCGGCCGGTCTGAACTGCGGCGGCTGCCTGGTCTTCACCTGGTTCCCGTCGATCTGGGCCAGCGGTGGTCAGGTGATGAGCCCGGACGGCACCGAGTCCAAGCTCGCCGACGAGACCGCCCAGAAGGTCTACAGCACCTGGGCCGACCTGTGGAAGTCCGGCGCCGTGCTGCCCTCCTCGGCGGGCGAGACCGGTCCGACCTGGACCGCCGGCTTCACCGAGGGCAAGGTCGGTCTGATGTTCTACCCGGCGACGCTGCTCTCCTCGACCCCGTTCGACGCCGGTGTCGCCGGCATCCCCGGCCCCAACGGCGGTGCCTCCACCTTCGTCGGTGGCGACGGCATCGGTGTCTCGAAGGACTCGAAGAAGGCGGCGCAGGCCTGGAACTTCCTCAGCTGGATGATGTCCGAGGACGCCCAGGTCGAGGTGCTGGCGAAGAACAAGGACGTGGTGTCGCGTTCCGACCTCGCGAACAACAAGTACGCCGCCGAGGACCCGCGACTGGTCACCATCAACGAGGTGGCCGGCAAGGGTGACACCCCGGTCGCGCTGAACTTCCAGCAGGCGTTCAACGCCCCGAACAGCCCGTGGCTGACCCTCATCCGCAACCAGGTGCTCAACGGTAGCGGCGACCTGCAGAAGGACAACGGCGAGATCACCGCCGTGCTCAAGCAGTAGCTCCACCGCCGCAGGCGTGTGCCGACCGACCGGTTATCGGGCCGGCACACGCCTGCGGCGACCGGATGCGTCAACGACCAGCCCGCCGCCGAACGAACGAGAGGTTCCCATGGAAGTCACCGCACCGTCTCGCCCGCCAGGTGCGGCGAAACGGGGCCGCGCCCGTCCCCGTGGCCGTCAGGCCCTGCTCGGCTGGCTGTACGCGACGCCGACGGCGGTCTTCGTGGTGGCGCTGTTCGCTCTTCCGCTGCTGCTCGTCATCAAGATGTCGGTGTCGAAGTGGCCGCTGCTCACCGGCGACCAGGGAATCAACGCTCCTGACAACTTCGTGAAGGCGATCGACCACCGCTTCTTCACCGACTCGGTGGTGTTCACCATCAAGTACACCGTGCTGGCGACCGTACTGCTGCTGGCCCTGGGGTTGGGGCTGGCGCTGCTGGTGCAGGAGTCGAGCCGGTGGAACAACCTGCTCCGTGCGTCGTTCCTGATTCCCAGCGCCCTCGGGTTGGCCTCGGCGTCCCTGTTGTTCTACGTGCTCTACTCGCCGTACGCGAGCCCGCTGGCACCCGTGATGGACCACCTCGGCATCACCTTCCTCGGTTCACCGAACGCGGCGCTCTTCTCGACGACCTTCCTCATCGTGTGGCGCTACGCCGGCTTCTACATGGTGCTCATGCTCGTCGGCCTGCAGGGCATCCCGGCGGACGTGTACGAAGCCGCCCGCTCGGACGGCGCCAGCCGTTGGCAGACCTTCCGGAAGGTCACCCTGCCGCTGCTGCGCCCGACGCTGGCACTGACGACCGTGCTCTGCGTGACCGGCTCCCTGCTCGCCTTCGAGCAGTTCTACATCCTCACCAAGGGCGGCCCGGACAACAGCACGATCACCGTCGTCCAGCTCATCTACATGGTGGCTTTCCAAGGCCAGAACGACCTCGGCGTGGCGGCGGCCCTCTCGGTCATCGTGCTGGTGGCCCTGGTCCTCATCAACGCGCTGCAACTGCGCGCCTTCCGGTCCGAGGAGAGCTGACGCGATGGCCATCGATTCCACGTCCACCCCGACCGCCGGCGGCTCGGCTCCGCCACCCGCCGCGGCCCCGGCCGGCTCGAAGAAGTCGGACGGAGTCACCATCGCCGGCATCGCGCTGCGCACGCCGTACTGGGTGTTCACCGGAGCGGTGGGGTTGATCTTCCTGGCTCCGCTCCTCTGGACGGCGGTCGCCTCGGTCTCCCCGCAGGCCGGCACGAACCAGGTGGACGGCTGGGGGTTCGGCAACTACGAGACGTTGGGCAGCTATCAGGCCGGCGTCTGGCGATACCTTGCGAACTCGGCGTTCGTGTCGCTGCTCACCGTCGCCCTGACG
The DNA here is from genome assembly GCF_040682255.1 of Micromonospora sp. NPDC051296. Classification (NCBI taxonomy): domain Bacteria; kingdom Bacillati; phylum Actinomycetota; class Actinomycetes; order Micromonosporales; family Micromonosporaceae; genus Micromonospora; species Micromonospora sp. NPDC051296. The sequence continues at coordinate 10,218 of NZ_JBFBAO010000109.1, forward strand.
CTGGGGATCTCCTTCCTTGGCGGTTACGCGTTCGCCCGGTTCAAGTTTCCCGGCAAGAACATCCTGTTCCTGGTCACGCTCGCCATTCTCATGGTCCCGTACGCGACGTTGCTGATCCCGCTCTACGTGCTGCTCAACCAGGTGGGGCTGCAGAACTCTCTGGTCGGGGTGGCGCTCGTACTCGCGATGTTCCAGTTGCCCTTCGCCACCTTCCTGATGCGCATCTCGTTCGAAGCGGTGCCGCGCCAACTCGACGAGGCCGCGATGGTCGACGGATGCTCGTCGTTCGGCGCGCTCTGGCGGGTGCTGTTGCCGGCGGTGAAGCCGGGCCTGATCACCGTCGGGTTGTTCGCGTTCCTCGCCGCCTGGAACGACTTCATGGCGCCGCTGATCCTCATCAACGACTCCGAGCGGATGACCCTGCCGCTCGCCGTGTCCAACCTGCGCGGCCAGGTCCAAGGTGTTGTCGACTACGGGGCCACCGAAGCGGGCGTCGTCGTTCTCGCCCTACCGTGCATCGTCCTGTTCCTACTGCTTCAACGTCACTACGTGCGCGGCTTCATGTCCGGCGCGCTGAAAGGATGAGCATGAGCGGCACCGCACCTACGGTCGCGCCGGTCCTGCCGACCCGTGGCCAACTCCGGCCGCTCGGGTTGGACGAAATTCGGATCACGGGGGGTTTCTGGGCCGAGCGGCAGGCGGTCAACGCTCTCGCGACCCTTGAGCACATCGAGTACTGGCTTGAGCGTGAGGGCTGGATCCGGAACTTCGACCTGGCCGTGCAGGGCGACCTCGCCCGCGAGCGCCGCGGACGCGAGTTCTCCGACTCGGAGATCTACAAGTTCCTCGAAGCGATGGCGTGGGAGATCGGCCGGACCGACGACCCGGAACTCGAGTCGAGGTTCCGCGCCGTGGTGCGGCGGGTGGCTGCGGCACAGGAGCCCGACGGCTACCTGAACACCAAGTTCGGTCGGCGCGGACAGGCACCGCGCTGGTCCGACCTCGAGTGGGGCCATGAGCTCTACTGCATCGGTCATCTGCTGCAGGCCGCGGTGGCCCGCGCCCGGACCCGTCCGGGCGCGGACGACGGGCTGGTCGAGGTCGCCCGCCGGGCCGCCGACAACGTCTGCGACACGTTCGGACCCGACGGCGTCGACGGGCTCTGCGGGCACGCGGAGATCGAGCCCGCGCTGGTGGAGTTCGCCCGGGTCACCGGTGACGACCGCTACCTGGCCCAGGCCGCTCTCTTCGTCGACCGGCGGGGCCACGGCCGGCTCAGCGATGTGGAATTCGGTCGGGAGTACTTCCAGGACGAGACGCCGGTCCGGCAGGCGACGGTGCTGCGTGGGCACGCGGTCCGGGCGAACTACCTCGCCGCCGGCGTCGTCGACGTCGCGGTCGACCTGAAGGACGCCAGCCTGCTGGAGGCGGCCCGCAACCAGTGGAAGAACGCGGTGGCGCGGCGTACCTACGTCACGGGAGGGCAGGGCTCCCGCCACCAGGATGAGGCGTTCGGCGCGGACTTCGTGCTGCCCCCCGACCGCGCCTACTCGGAGACCTGTGCCGGGATCGGCTCGGTGATGCTGGCCTGGCGGCTGCTGCTCGCCGACGGCGACCCGCGGTACGCCGACCTCATCGAGCGGACGCTCTTCAACGTCGTGTCGACCTCACCGTCGACCGACGGCCGGAGCTTCTTCTACACCAACACCCTGCACCGCCGTGAGCTCGGCACCGTTCCCGACGCCGACCGGCCCAGCCTGCGCGCGGCGGCCTCGCTGCGGGCACCCTGGTTCGAGGTCTCCTGCTGCCCGACCAATGTGGCCCGCACCCTGGCCAGTCTGGCGGCGTACGTCGCGACCTCCGACGACGAGGGTCTCCAGCTGCACCAGTACCTGCCCGGCACGGTCGAGCACCGCCTCGCCGACGGGCGTGAGCTGTGCGTGACCGTCGCGACCGACTACCCCCACGACGACGAGATCCGGGTGCGGATCGACAGCGACGACGAACGCCCCTGGGCGCTGTCGTTGCGGGTGCCCGGTTGGGCGGCCCAGGGCGCGACGCTGACCGTCGACGGCGACACCCGGCCGGTCGGCCCGGGCGTGGTCACCGAGCGGCGGACGTGGCGGCGCGGCGACGAGGTCGTCCTGTCGCTGCCGATGGCGCCCCGGTTCAGCTACCCGGACGCGCGCATCGACGCGGTCCGCGGCTGTGTCGCCGTGGAGCGCGGTCCGCTCGTGTTCGCCCTGGAGTCCGTGGACGTCCCGGGCATCGAGACCGTCGACGAGCTTTGCGTCGACACCAGCCAGCCGCCCCGCCTGGTCGACGGCCGGGTCATCGTGCGCTGCCGGCGCGGGCGTCCGCACGACCACGACTGGCCGTACCGGACCGACTCGGCCGAGTCGGCACCTGTTGCGGGGGAGCAGCTCGACGAGGTGCCGCTGGTGGCGTACCACGCGTGGGCCAACCGCGGGCCGTCAACGATGCGCGTCTGGCTGCCCACTACCGACTGATCACCCGAAATGGACTGGAGGGCGTGCTTGATGTTAACGCTCACGTCGGCGACCGGAATGTCCGGCGCGCCCTCCAGGGACGACAGCCACATGCCGCTCGAAATCACCACCAAGGTGCGGTGCCGGTGACGCCGCCGTCGTCGTCGAGCCGTACCGATTACAAGGAGGAAAGAAAGATGAGCCGTAGACGCGTGAGAAGGGCGCCCCTCTGGGCCGCCCTGGCCGCGCTAGTGGTGGGAGGAGTCGGCGTACCGTCCCCGGCCCACGCCGCCAGCCCGATCCTGCCCGGCAACGAGGGTGACGTGGGTGTCTACACCAACGGGCAGAACCACGTCATGGAAATCGGCGACCCGGTCTACAGCAACGTCGGCGACGTCGCCGACCAGCTCCGGCCCGGTGTGCCGTTCAGCGCGGGGAACATGCACCAGTCGATCTTCGAGAAGGACCTGGCCGCCGGCGGCACGGACTACTACCTCGACCGGATTCTGGGCGTCCGCGGAACCCTCGGGTCAGCGGTGCTGATGACCCGAGGCCGCTCCCTGTACATGCGCGGTGCGAGCAACAACAACTTCACCATCATGGGCTTCGCCGGCAGCGCGTACGTCGGTGGCCCGAACAACCTCGGCAACCTGTACACGGTCACCGTGCCCGGGCAGACCGTCAGCGAGGTCAACGCCAACCGGTTCAACGCGCCGAGCCACGCCAAGAGCCGCTACACGATCGGCACCACCGGTGTCTCCGCCGATCTGACCAAGTTCATGACCTACGACAACGTCGCGGTCACCGCCATCGACTTCACCAACCCGGGCAGCGAGGCGGCGACCTTCACGGTCCGCGCCGCGTCGCCGCTGGCCACCCAGGCCGGACCGGGCACGAACTCGCTCACCGGCAGCCGCAACATCACCAGCGGCTCCAACAACGGGCTCGTCGACACCGCGTGGGACTCGATCAAGATCGACCTCAGCGGTGCCGGCTTCACCCGTACCGGCAGCAACCTCGACCGCGAGATCACCGTGCCCGCCGGCGGCTCGGTGTCGCTGTCCGTCGTCGGTGCCGTCTCCTCGGCCACCCTGCCGAAGACGGTGGAGAGCTACCAGGAGTACGCCGGCAAGTCGCCGGCCGAGGCCGTGCGCACCGGCATCACCGAGTTCAACCGCCGCTGGGCGCAGGACGTCCCGTACATCAACGTGCCGGACCCCGCGCTGGAGAAGGCGATCGTCTACCGCTGGTGGGGCGAGCGTTACAACAGCCTCGACGCCAACGCGTCCGGCCACGTCTACCAGTACCCGACGACGATCGAGGGGGTGAACCTCTACCAGAACGCCGTCGCGCTGACCCAGCCGATGCACCTGCAGGACACCAAGTGGCTGCGTACGCCGTACCTGCCGTACGGCCAGATCCTCAACATCGGTGAACTGTCCGGCTCCTCGGCGTTCCTGGACAGCCCCGGTCACACGAGCTGGAACAACCACTACTCGCAGTACATCGGCACCGCCGGGCTCGAGGCCTACAACGTGCACGGTGGTGGCAAGGACATCGCCCGCAAGTTCGCCAAGTACTTCGAGGGCGACGGCGTCGGTCAGCTTGAGCACTACGACGGCAACAACGACAAGCTGATCGCCTACGACACCAACTACATGCCGGGCAACGACGCCGACGCGATCACCTTCGGCTACCCGAAGAGCAACGCCGGCGCACCCGGCGCGCGGACGATCGAGCGTCCGGAGTCGGCGTACGTGTGGGGCGCGTTCGACGCGGCCCGGCAGCTCTACCAGATCTCCGACGCGGACCAGGCCAAGGTCAACGAGATGGGGACCAAGGCCGACGAGGTCCGCGACGCGATCCTCAACCGGCTGTGGAGCCCGGACATGCGGATGTTCCTGGCCGGCACGTCGCACGGCGCCACCAGCGCGGCCAGCTCCAACGGCCGGAACAACCCGCTGCCCGCCTCGGCTCGTAACCTGATCCCGGCCAAGGAGTCGAACCTCTACGACGTCTACGCCGAGAACCTCATCCCGACCGACCAGTGGCAGAAGTACGTCGACGGTTTCCGCTTCCTGACCTACGGCGACAACTTCCCGATCTTCCCGTTCTACACCGCCAACCAGTACGACCGGGCGGCCTACGGGATCGGCGGCTCGAACAACTTCTCCAACATCAACTTCACCGTGCAGTACCGCGGTGTCCGGTCGGCGCTGCGCCACTACGACCCGGAGCAGAAGTACGTCACCCCGGCCTACGCCAAGCGGCTGCTGGACTGGATGGCGTGGAGCATCTACCCGGGTGCGGACCTGCGCGTGGCGAACCAGGCGGAGTACTACTCCAACTGGAACGCGACCGCGAAGACCTACAACCGCAACAACCCGAACCACATCATGCTCGGCAACATGAACTACATCTTCATCGAGGACATGGCGGGCATCCAGCCGCGTTCCGATGACAAGATCGAGCTGTGGCCGATCAAGTTCGGCTACGACCACTTCATGGCCAACAACCTGCGCTACCACGGGCAGGACGTGACCATCGTGTGGGACCCGGACGGCAGCAAGTACGGCCTGGGCACCGGCTACAGCCTGTTCCTGAACGGTGAGAAGAAGGTCAGCACCGACAAGCTCGGCAAGCTCACCTACGACCCGAACACCAACCAGGTCCAGGCCGAGGACGGTCTGACCGTCACCTTCACCGCGGCGACCGGAAGCACCTTCCCGAGCGCGGTGAACACCCAGATCGAGGACAACCGCGTCGTCGACTACCTCAAGACGGCCGGCATCGACCTCACCGAGGACGCGCCGAACCTGGCGAAGGGCGCCACCCTCAGCTCGTCGTACACCCAGCAGGGCGTGCGGCCGACGCCGTGGCGGCAGTTCCACACGCCGGGCTGGAGCACCACCTCGATGAACTACACGCCGGGCGCGATCAAGGAAACCGAGCGGCCGGTGTCGCTGGCCGCCGTGACCGACGGCGTCACCGCCAACGAGCCGTACTGGGGCAACTACGGTACGACCGACCGCAACGGCTACATCGAGCTCGACCTGGGCTCGGCGAAGTCCTTCGACAACGTGAAGGTGACCTTCGTCAGCGACCGTCAGGCCGGCGGCTACCGCGAGCCGGCCCGCTGGTGGGTCCAGGTGCCCAACGGCAGCGGTGGCTGGAAGGAGGTGCCGGGCCAGTTCAAGAGCCCGACCGTCCCGTCGGCGAAGTTCAACGAAGCCCTCTTCGGCAGCGTGACCTCGGACAAGGTGCGGATCGCCTTCACCAACAACCCGACCTACTTCACCGCGATCTCCGAGATCCAGGTGTTCGACTCGGGGCGTGACGTGCCGGAGGTCTCGAACCAGGCACCGGTCGTCACCGCCACGCGGGACGGCTCGGCGGACGGCAACCTGTCCACCCGCCTGGTCGGCACGGCGACCGACGACGGCATCCCGTACGACAGCGAGCTCACCTTCGGCTGGGAGACCGTCTCGACGCCGCAGGGCGCGGGCGTCATCTTCTCCGACTCGAAGGCCCTCGCGACCCGGGTGACCGGCACGGTCGCCGGTGACTACGTGTTCCGGTTCTTCGCCAACGACGGGGAGAAGCGGTCCGAGGCGACCGTCTCGGTGACCCTCGCCAAGCGGGAGGTCTCCGCGGAGTTCGGCTCCTCGGCGACGATCAGCACCAGCGGCACCGCGTCGTGGGAGAACCACTCGCGGGTCAACGAGAGCACCACCCCGAACAACTCGAACCCGGGTGCCGGCAACGGCTGGGGCAACTGGGGCCAGCCGGCCAACGGCACCAGCGTCGCGAACGCGGCGTGGATCCAGTACCGGTGGACCGCGCCGGTGCGGCTCTCCTCGACCGACATCTACTGGTACGACGACAACGGTGGCACCCGCCGGCCGACGGCCACCACCTACGCCATCGAGAGCTCCACGAATGGCACCACCTGGACGCCGGTCACCCTCACCGGTGGGTCGACGTACGCCGGTGGGCTGGCCACCAACAGCTACAACAAGTTCAACTTCGAACCGATCACGACCAGCTACCTGCGCATCCGCATCTGGGGCGTGCAGGGCAGCGGTGCGGGCACGGGCGTGCTGCGCTGGCGCGCCAACGGCGAGACCGTCGACTCGGTGCGCTCGCCGGTGCTGATCCGTACCGGTGTGGGCCAGGTGCCGACCCTGCCGAGCACGCTCGACGCGGTCTACGCCAGTGGCGCTCGCGGCAACGTCGCGTTCAACTGGCAGACGATCACGCCCGAGATGGTCGCGGAGACCAACGTCGACCCGTTCGTGGTCTACGGCACGAACGACGCGTACGGCCTGATCGCCGAGGCTCGCGTGTACGTGCGGCCGGAGATGTCCACCGGCGGCATCTCGATCCAGGGCGCCGAGTCCTTCGAGCAGAAGGTCGAGGTGGGCGAGCTGCCCTACCTGCCCAACAAGATCGAGGTCTCCTACAACGACGGTTCCCGGGACAACCAGGCCATCGGCGTCAACTGGAGGTTCGACCCGAACATCGTCAACACCGAGGGTCGCTACACCATCATCGGTGACCTGATCCTGCCCGACTACGTCAGCGAGGCCGGCGCCACGCGGACCACGCTGACCCTCACCGTCGGTAACCCCCCGGCGGTCCCGACCTGGGACGTCGAGGTGCAGGCGCGCACCCAGTGCACCGGCGCCAACGTGTACGTCTCGGTCAACGCGCGCAACGCGGAGGACGTGCCGCTCACCATCGAGCTGGTCACGCCGTACGGGTCGCGCAAGGTGGCCGACCTGGCCCCCGGCAAGTCCGCCTTCCAGGCGTTCAACACCCGGGCCAAGACGGTGCAGGCCGGAACCGCGACGGTGAAGGTCACCGGAACGTTCAACGGCGAACCGACGACCATCGAGATCCCGGCGCCGTTCGGCGCGCTCAGCTGCGGCTGACCCCTTGTGGTGGCGGGGGGGGGGGGCGGGGCGGCCGCGCCCCCCCCCCCCCCCCCCCCCCCCGGGGGGGCCCCCCCCCCCCCCCCACACCCGGGGCGGGGGGGGCCCCCC
>NZ_JBFBAO010000110.1:0-17723 GCF_040682255.1 Micromonospora sp. NPDC051296
GGACGGGTGGAGCGGCACCGGAGCGGGCGGGAGCGGCGACGGATCGTTCGGGTCACCGAGGAAGTCGCAGGCGGAACACCCATCGCCGCCGCCGCGTGCAGGAACAGATCGGGAGCGGGCTTGCCGTGGGCGACCTCGGTCGCGCTGAAGATGCGGCCCTCAAAGCGGGGATACAGGCCGGTGCGGCCCAGGGTGTGGCGCATCTTCTCGTGCGTACCGCTGGACGCCACGCACGTCAGGTGGGTGATCTCATCGAGCGCGTCGTGGATCCCGTCGACGGCGGTCAGTCCGGCGTCCACCGCTTGGCGGTGCGCTAGGTCGAACCGGTCCGCCCAGGTGGCAGCCACGCCCTGTCCAAGGCGGGCCGCGATCTGTTCACCGATGGACATGCTGGACCGGCCGATGAAGCGCTCGATGACCTCTGCCTCGGTCAGCGGCCAGCCCAGTTCCGCGCCAAGCGCGATGTTGACGCGGACCGCGATGCGCTCGCTGTCGACCAGCACCCCGTCGCAGTCGAAGATGACAAGCCCGATCGGATTGATCATCCGGACAGGCTAGTCGAGTGGATGGGGCGAACCTGGCGGCATCCGGCGGTCCCCAATGGCGTCCAATCGCCGTGCGCCTGCAGGGATGCTACGTGTTGCGGGGCAGGGACAATGCGGTCGCCGTGGCGGCCGCATTCCGGGCGAGGGCCTCGCGGGCGCCTTCCGGGCCGAGGGCGATCACCGCACGAACGCGTTCGAGGATCTCATCCTCCCACGGGACCGGGTGCGGGTCGGCACGGTTCAGTTCGCCGGCCTTCTCGGCTCGCGCTGCCGCAGCCAGCGCCGCGTCCCAGTCACCGCGGATGACGTGCAGGTAGGCGAGTTCCTCGGACGCACGCATGTCGGGGTCGGTCAGGCCACGCTCCGCCCTCCGGGCTTCCCGCTCCAGCCGGAAAGCGAGGAAACCTTCCACATCTCCGTAACGGTCCAGGAAGGGCACGCCCTCCCGCAGTACGACGGTCCGGATGTCCGCCATCACCGGTTCGTAGCCGGCCAAGGCGTCCGGCTCGGGGAACACCCCGTCCAGCCGCCGTGAGCATGTGTAGCCGTCGGTCATCGGCACCGCAAGCAACCAGACGATCACCTCCACCTGGAAGTTGGGCCGGTGCCGCAATGGTGGTAGCGGCTGCACCGTCTGGGCGGTCCAGCCGATCGGCCCGCGCACCAGCCGACCCTGCGCGGCACGCCAGGCGTCGCCCAGGGCGGGTAGAAGGTACGCCTCGACGGCCTTTTCCCACCTGCCGACATCCACGTGATCATGTCCTCCTCAGCATCGAACGGTGATCGCCGGAGTGTTCCGGAAATCTCGCGGCAGCTGGTTCTGCAGGTCCCTGTACCACGTGGTATCGAGCCCTTTGGCGCCGGTTTTCAGGTCGAGGAAGAGTTCCGGTTCCAGTTCGTTCACACCGAACACCACATCCGGCGCCTTGGCACCTTTCTCCCAGCCCTCCCGTCCGGTGACCGGATTGTTCCACCTGCTGGCGAGCACACCGTTGCGGTAGCCGACCTCCGCGAACAGGTTGGCCGACGCCGGTTCCGCACCGACGAGTTCCGCGAGTCGTTTGTGTACCCGGTCGCCCCAGTGCTGCGGGGACTCCCCCGGCCACCGTTGCACGTCCTTGCACGCCTGCTTCGCGAGCTGTTCGACACGGGTCTTCGCCTGCTGCTGGCGGGTGTTCAGGGTGGGCGGGTTCGCGCCGGTCGGCAGGTACTCGTGAGGCTTGTCTGCCGGCTTGACGCCCAGCGTGCCGTTGCGTTTGATCTCGTCGGCCAGGTCCGCGGCCATCTTCTTGGCGTCCGCCGTGGTGACCGCGCGGGCAACCGCCGTGTACGCGGCGTACACCTGGTGGGTCTTGGGTTTCCGGGCCGGCGGGATGAAGTACGACGCGCGGCACCGTACCGTGGCGGTGTCCTTCGGCTTCATGGTCAGGACTTCCGGGCAGGTCTGCACCACCTTGCCGTCCAACGTCATGGTGATGTCCACCTCGACGGTCACCTGCTTACTGACCGTCACGTACTTGGATGCCGACGTGATCCGGCTGCGGAGCTTCAGGTTCGCGGTGCAGCCGTTGGTGTTGCAGGGACTGAGGTTCGCCTTGCCGGTCAGCGACACCTGGACGATGCTGTCGAGGGACTGCGCCAGTACGTCCATCTGACGTCTCACCTCGTCGAACAGCAGCTGCCGCTGGTCGTCGGTGAGAACTTGTAGCTTGGCGCGCAACTCGACGTCGCTGACCCGGTACGCGATCGTCTGGAAGCCGCTGCCCGACTCGGTCACCGGGGTAGTGCTCACTCCCAGCAGTTGTCTCGGTTCGGCCGTGCTGATCAGGTACGTGACACCGCCGATTACCACCCCTCGCGCCTCGACGCCGTCCACCGAGGTGACCGCGCCGAGTGCGGGTGACTCCTCTGGCTGCGGGTAGCCGTTCTCGTCGATGCCCGGCACCATGCCGGTGGCGAGCAGAGCCGGCGCCAGCACGTCACCGAAGTCGAATCCGAAAAGGTCGCTGGGTACGCGCACCCACCGTTTGGCGAAGACCTTCTCGCGCCCGTCGGTGAGCCCGGCCTCGCGCCAGAAAGCGGCGCCGACCTTCAGAAACGTACGATCGCCCAGGTCCAGGAGTTCGGCGGTCTGGCCACCGGTGATCAGCTTGCCGCGTACGGTGCCTTCGTTGGTCACCTGGACGTCCATGCTGACGCGGTCGCCGTCCGGGCCGGTGAACGACCCTTGGTAGCGGACCGCCGGCGTGGTGAGCAGCCGCTCGGCCGCCTGCCTCAGCTCCTGGTCGGCGGTGTTCGCCGCCGCCTGCGCCTCGGTGGGCCGCTCCTCCTTGTCACCGAGTTCGCCGGCGAAGCGGGGCGCCACGATGAGCACGCCGCTCGCGCAGATCAGCAGGAAAGCCAGGGCCAGGCCACCGAACAGCAGCCCGAGCCGTCGCGGTCGTGCCGATGCCGGCGGCGAAGGCGGTGGGGGCGGGGGAAACGGTGGCGGCGCCGGGTCGCTCATGGCCTCGCTCCATCGACGATGAACAGGCCCTGGTCAATGTATACGGTGCCGGCAAAGCCCGCGTGCGCCGCTGCGTCTGATGAGTGGTGCACGGTGCCGAGCCGATACCGGGCCGTGCGGAGGCAGTGTCTCCTCACGAATGCGGCCCCTACAGTGGGCATCGTGATCTTTGCCTGGTGGATGGCCGCCGTCCGGTACCGCCGTGCGATCTTCGTGCTGGCGGTGCTGGGCCTGGCAGCGGTGGTCGCTGTCGGCACGCTGTCGCCGAGGGAACCGACCGGCTTGGTTTTGGGCTTGTTCGTCGCGATGGTGGTGCTTCTCGTACTGCTGACGCTGGTGCTCCGGGTCGCTCGACGGAGTGTTCCCACCGGCCTGGAGGTCACCCGTTGCGCGTTTCGGTCCCCGCGACCCACCTTCGTCCTGGGCTTGACCCTGCCGCACCTGTGCGCGATCGCTATTCTCGTTCTTCCGGGTTTGTGGACGGCGCGGTACGAGCAGGCCGTCGACCCCGGTTGGCTGCTGGTCGTTGCACTGACTGCCGCGCCGATCGGGCTCTACCTGCCAGCCCTCTGGCGCGGAGTCGGGGTGATCCTGACTCCGGACGGCATCCGCTCGGATCGCTACCTCGGCACCCTGACGATTCCCTGGGACGCCCTGGCCGACGTCCAGCCGGTCCAACCCGCTGACGCTCGCGGCGAGGTTCGGCTCACCTACACCCGTCCGGAGCTGGTCCGGCGCACCGGCCTGCCGTTGCGTCGGGACCGGATCTACTTCGAGGGCACCGACCGTGACCTGATCGCCGACGCCGTCGCTCATTACGCCGCACATCCCGCCGCCCGTGCGACGATCGGCAGCCATACCGGCTACGAAAATCTCCAACAGGTGCATGCCGACGCTACGCCGGCACGCCGGCATGCACCCGAGCCGACACCGTCCCGATGGAAGATCTCCGGATCGTTCCTCATCGCCGCCCTCGCCACCGTGGTGGCGGCCCGGCCGCCTGCGGCGCTGACCGACTCCCGGATGATGATCGGTCTTATCGGCCTTCTCTGCTTCCTCAGCGCGTCCGCGAATTTGCACACCCGATCCACGACGCGAAAGCGGACATCAACCTGAAGACTGCTGTGCGCGGTCCTGCACAGGTGACCTCCGTTTCTGGTGCCGTGCGCTCCCCGAGGCGACCGGCATCGCTCGCAGGATGACTGCCGTACGTTTAAGTCTTCGACATTTCGGCAGTCTCGTTCCCAGTCGATTCCGGATCCGTTGCATCCGAGGTCACCACGTGACCCTGCGCTCGATTCGCCCGTTTTACTTCGCGTTCGAGGCTAACTAGCCAGGCGCGATAACTAAGATGTTTAAATGGCATATAGACTGCGAGGATAACGAGACTTGCCGCGGAGAGCGCGCTGGCCGGCGCGGCAAGCCACGGCAACCAGCCTTGGGTACCCGCCATGACGGCCATGAGTGCCGCCAGTTCGCCAAGGACGAACAGCGAGCATGTGACCGCGTAGACCGCATAGCTACGAGCCGCTGACGGCAGCACCGACGTAGTGATCCATCTGACGGGCCTCGGATCCTTGATGAACTCTAGATCCTCTTCAGTCGCTGCAATTCGCATCGAGAGATCGAATACCGCTCGCATCTCGATCAGCACAGCTATAAGCAGAGTGGGCAAAACCTGAGCGATCACTTGATAATAGTCGGGGCTCCTCACTTCATCCACGGTCTCATACCGTCGCAAGCCCTTGGCCCGGACTGTTTCGATGATTGATTATCCGGAGGTCCAAGTAAATGGAGTACGTGTCCAGAGTGCCGCGACCGCCGCTGGACGGGCTGATCGACGACCTTTACTACCTGGAGAGGACGCCGCCGTACGCCCGGCTGACGCTGCCGCCGTCGCCGGCGGCATTGCTCATCGTCAACCTCGGGGCGCCGTTCCGCATCCGCGCCGGCACCGACATCGAGACGGCCGAGTACGCCGACGGCTGCGTGGTCACCATGCCCACCCGCGCGTTGGAGTTCGGCTACCCACTCCGGACCCGGTCCGTCGGCGTGCACGTCAAGCCGTGGGGGCTGGCGCCGTTCCTGCCGATGCCCGCAGCCGAGCTGTGTGACCGGCCGGTGACGGTAGAGCAGGTTTGGGGCCGGCCCGCCATTGCTGAGCTGCGAGACCGGCTGCCACGGCGGACGGACCGCACGAGATGCTGACGCTGCTCGAAGAGGATTTGATGCGACGGCTGTGCGAGACACCCGGCCTGGCGCTAGTCCGTCATACGAGCAGCGTCATCGCGGCGACCAACGGGGCGGTGCCGGTCGGCGACCTGAGCGAGGCAGCCGGTGTCAGCAACACTCATCTGGCACAGCGGTACAAGGAACTCATCGGCGTCACGCCGAAACGGCTGGCCCGCTCCCACCGCTTCGCCGCCACCGTGCTCGCGATCAACCCCGCCGAACCGATCGACTGGGGCGAGCTCGCCGGTGGCGCAGGCTACTTCGACCAGGCCCACTTCGGCCACGAGTTCCGGACGTTCACCGGGCTCACGCCGACCCGGTACATCGAAGTCCGGCGGCGGTTCCTGCGCGAACATCCCGGCCACGCACTGGACAACTGGTAGCTGCCGGCCGATTGATTTCTTACAAGAGCTTCAGCTCACGACACGCTACTTTGGGGTGCCCAAAGTAGAGGAGAGCCCCGTGGGCAAAGTAGTCATGTACAGCTCGGTATCGGTAGACGGCTTTGTCGCGGACGAGAATGACCAGCCCGGACCGCTGTTCGACTGGTTGCTCAGTGGTGACGTCCCGTTGGACGAAAGCGGCGTCTTGAAAGTGTCGCAGACGTCCTACGACTACGTCCGGCCATACTGGGACCAGATCGGGGTGACAATCGCCGGCCGCCACGTCTTCGACATAACGGACGGCTGGGACGGAAAGCCTCCAAGCGGGATCGACCACGTCGTCGTCGTGACCCACCGGCCAGCGCCCGAGGGCTGGGACCCCGAGGCGCCGTTTCACTTCGTCGACGGCGTCGAGGCAGCCATGGCCAAGGCGCAGGAGCTTGCGGGTGACCGCATTGTCGAGGTCGCCGCTGGCGACGTCGGTGGCCAGGTGCTTGCCGCGGGCCTGATCGACGAGGTGCGCATGGACGTCGTACCCGTCGTGTTCGGGTCCGGCAAGCGCTACTTCGGGTCGGTCCACGCGCAGCACCTGTTGGAGGATCCTGACGTGGTGATTCAGGGCAACCGGGTGCTTCACCTGCGCTATCGGGTGCGCCGTTGACCGATCTGGGCGGGTACGCGAAGAAGTCCACTGCGAACGGTGACACAAGTTCGGGCCTCCGGCTGCGTTTGCGCATCGCTGCCCCGGGACCGACGCGCCAGCCAACATCCCGCCGGCGCTTGATGGGCTCGTCGCAGAGTTGCCGAGCACTCACATGCCGCTGACCTGTGAGGGTGGGCGGGTCGACGGCCGAGCAGCTATCCCGGCAACGAGTCCGGCGCGCCGGGCCGGGGCTCCAGGACCACCACCGCGGTCTCGGACGACCGCAGCGCCGCATAGGCGTCGAGGTTCTTATCGATCTCGCGCCAGCGGGCCCACAGCCGCACCCGCTCGTCGCCGGTCGCGGCGTGACCACGTACCGACCGCCGCCCGTCGACCAGATCGACGCTCGCCTCCGGATGCGTTTGCAGGTTGAGCCACCAGCCGGGCTCACCCTCACCCCACCCATTCATCGCCAGCGTCACCAGGTTCGCCCCGTCCTCGAAGTACCCGAGGATGACACTGCGCTGCTGGCCGGTGCGGCGCCCGACGACGGTCAGCCGCAGGGTGCCCCAGCCGTTGACGCGCGGCCGCCACAATCCGGCTCGGCCGCCAGAGACCCGGTACAGGCGCCGGTGCACCGACCAGGCAAGACGGATGAACCAGCGCGGCGGCAACCACGGGTTTTTCGCCCGGTTCTCGATCGACATGACGACCTCCCACACCTGGCCCGCCATGGTACGAACAGGATGCCAGCCGCAGCGTCAGACGGGCCGGCGGAGCCGAACGGCCGGCCGATGCCCCAGCTGCATCGCCTCTGCATCGGCCTCTCATCCGCGCAGTCGGCGGCATCCCCAGCGTGTCGAATTGAGCGCGGTCAGTGTGTTTGGGTCTCCCAGACCGGCTGCTGGGGCTCGTCGTTGTGCACGATGATGTCGGCGTGATCGGTCGGGCGGACCGTAGCGAAGTAGAACCGTTGGGAGGGGATGTAACGCTCGCGCCAGCGCCGTTCGACGTCGGCCCGAGATGACACCCGGCGCTCTCGGATCACGGCACGATCAACGGTCTTCTCGAGCGCGGTCGACACGAAGATGCGCAGATCCCATCGGTCAATCAGTTCCGGGCGCATGAGGAAGACGCCGTCGAAGACCAGCACGGCGTCGGCGGGGGCAGTTGTGACCGGCGGGGACAGCACTGTATCTGCTCTGCGGTCGTAGACCGCGTGTTGGCAGCGTCGATCTCCGCTCGGGCCGAGCGGATCGAGCAGCACCCGGTTCAGTGCCTCGTAGTCGTGGGTGTCGAAGAAGCAGCCTTCGGCCGAGTACTCGCCGCGTGGATAGCGCTGTGCCCGGGCGAAGAGGAAATCGTCGATAGTCGCGCGGATGACGTCGCGGCCCTGTGTACGCAAGACGACGGCCAGCTCGTCGGCGAGGGTGGTCTTGCCGGCGGCGGGCGGTCCGTCGATGGCAACCCGCGTCGGGTGTGCGACTGTGACGGACCCGACTGCCTCAGCCAGGCGGCGGAGCATCTCGTCGCGGGTGCCTTGGTCCATGTCCTGCCCGTCCTAGTCTCGCGAAGGGTCGCTGTGCCGAGCCGACCTTATGCGTGCCAGCCTTCGCGCCCGGCCACTTGCCCGAGTGAGCCGCTGCTCGAGGTTTCTGCCGCCCTCGTCCGGTGCGTACAGGAGCGATGTACAGGCACCGGTAATCATCCGCGATGCCGCAGACCGTGCGCGCCGGCAGCAACCCAAGCCGTCACGCTCCGCGATTGCCCTTCCGCGTCGGTCGACGTCCGAAAATGCCGATTTCAGGGCGTCGCCTTGAGGACTTTTTGGGTGACGGCGCGGAGGTGAGCCGTGCCTGATCTGGGGAGCTCCGGCAAACCTGTTGCACCCAACCTGTCGTCCTGCTTGTCTGAGGCCCGTTGACGACCTAACCCAACCCGAGGAGACCGGTGGCAGTTACGCCGCTCGGAATCGCCTATGACCACGCGGTGGGCGTCGACAACCTGCCGATCGTCTTGATCCACGCCGGTATCGCCGACCGTAGGATGTGGGATCCCCAGTGGAAGGGCCTCACCAGCGAATACGACGTCGTGCGGCTTGACCTACGCGGCTTCGGGGAATCGACGGCTCCCCCAGAGGGGCCGCTGTCGCACGTCGACGATGTCCTCTCGACGCTCTCCCATCTCGGCGTCGGGCGATGCCACCTCGTGGGCTCTTCGCTCGGTGCCGGCGTCGCATCCGAGGTGGCACTGACGGCGCCGCAGCTCGTTCAATCCCTCCTGCTGTGCCCGCCGGGTGGCAGCCTGCTAGCCGAACTGACCGACGACTTCAAGGCCTTCCTCGACGCGGAGAAGAGCGCGCTCGCCGTCGGCGATATCGATGCCGCCGTCGAGGCCAACATCGCCTACTGGGTCGTCGGCCCCGGCCGGGAAGCCTCGCAGGTCGACCCCGGCTTTCAGGACTTCGTACGACGTATGCAGCGCCGGGCGTTCGAGGTGACCGCGTCCTGGACAGACGTTGACGAGGTCGAGCTGGATCCGCCCGCGTTGGATCGGCTGGAGGACATCAGAGCGCCGACGCTGGTGCTGGTCGGTGGTCACGACCTCGCCACGACCCGAGACTGCGCCGACCGGGTGTGCGGAGGGCTTACCGACGTTCGCCGCGTCGACTGGCCCGACGTCGCCCACCTGCCGTCGCTGGAGCAGCCCGACCGATTCCTCGCCTTGCTCCTCGACTGGGTCGCCAACCACAGGGGCTGACGGACGAGCGGTGATCTGCTCTGACCAGCCTCAAGCACTCTCACGCCTGAGTACGCAATCGAACATCCGGATCTTCCGCGATCCGAGCATCACGGTTGCCGAACGAGTGGCCGTGCCGGCGACATCTGAACCTGCCGAAGAACCGGCTCCGGGTCGGGCCGGCGGCCCTACGCCCCAGAGTCGCCAAGGCTCGCGCGCCGGCGCTTCCTTTCGACGGCCGACTCAGCTACCGGCTGCCCGGCTTGGTCTGAAACCAGAGGATCACGACCGCGGCGAAGAACAGCAACACAAAGAACGCGCACGGGCACAGCAGGAGCCACGCCATTCCTTCCATGGCGCACAGCCTAGGCTTGCCGCACGCCGAGCTCGGCAACCTGCACACGGTCACGGTGATCCTCAATAGGATCGGCACTGGTGGGGCATCCGCATCCGCCGCTGGTCGTGCGGTCGACCAAGACGAAGTGGTAGCCGGGACTGGGCTCACGCATGGCCGGGCGGGCACAATGCGGCGGTGTCTGATCTCTCTGAGCCGCTCGGCTACCGCCTTATCACCGGACCCGATGATGCCGGATTCTGCGCTCGCGTCAGCGGCCTTCTCGACCAGGGCTATCAACTGTATGGATCGCCGGCGCTGACCTTCAACGGTGAACGCGTCATCGCCGCTCAAGCGTTGGTGCTGCCGCACTCCGTTGGCTCCGGAGCATCCGAGGGCAGCGCCAGATAGACCCGCGCTCATGGGGCAATCCTGGCAGCGCTTGTCGCAGATCGCGTGCACGCTCGTAGCCGCCAAGCGCTCGTCACCGAAGGTCCTGGTGCACCAATCAGCGGAGTCCTGCCGGGTGTAGGGCTGGGGCAGGGGGAGCCACTGCTGGATGAGCGGATCCGCGCAAGCGATCTGATTTTCCTCGATGTCGGTTGCGGAGAAGGGCCGCAGCAAGAGATCACCCGCCAGCAGGCGGGTCTCGGGGAACGTGGGGGTCATTCCTGCTGGCCATCATCCGTGTGCGGCACAGCGGCAGACCGCCACGCGACATCCTCTTCTGCCGCGCCGTGTGTGCATCGATCGTCTTGATCAGCTATTCGTACGTGCTGAGACGTTCGGTGTCAGGCTGGCCGACGTCGGCGGGGAGTTGCCGTACCGTGTCGCCTGCCTTGATCGTTGCGCCGACGAGCACCCGGGCGTTGAGGCCGCGCAGTCGCAGTCGCTTGCCATCCTCGCTCCAGACGATTTTGTGGGCGTCGCGTCCGAACCGGGCGGCGAATTTGGCACAGCCAGTGTGTGGCTGGTCGGTCACTTCGATCACGGCCCGGTCGCCGATCGCTAGGCGCGAACCGGCTGGCAGGGTGCCGACGCTCAGGTCGAGATCGAGGTAGAGCTGGTCCCCGGCGAGCGCCCAGGCGTCACGATCGGGACCTGCGATCAGTTCGATGAAACGGGAGTTGATGACGTTCAGCTGCATGTCGGGGTGCGGTGACCGGTCGGCCGTTCGTGAGCTGGGCCGTTGACTCCAGCTGTCGCCGATCAGCCCGGCGCTGGGGTCCAGTTCCGCCTGGGAGAGCACCTCCCGGGCGTCAACGGCCGGCCGACGTACGGCCAATGCCAGGGTGCCGACACCGCGTGGGGAGCGCCGCACGAGGTGCAGCCCTTCCATGATCTCATCCATGGAGCGATGGCGTACGGTGATGGAGTCTGCCACGGTCCGACTGTGCCCGACGCACACCAGCGGCGTCCAAACTGTTTCTCGAAACGCGAGATCGGACTGAGGGTCTGCTTCGTGTTGCCCCTCATCAGTGCGCCACAGAGCCGCGGCTCGGAACGCGGGCGTACAGGGCATCGCGGCGGGCGGGGCGGTGAGATCCTGGGCGGCATGACAGACCTCGACGCCAAGGCGAATCTCCATCGGTATCTGCGGGATACGCGCGAGGCGCTGCTCGGGAAGCTCGACGGGCTGTCGGAGTACGACGTGCGGCGCCCGCTCGTGCCGACCGGGACGAACCTGCTCGGGCTGGTCAAGCACGTGGCGTCGGTGGCCGCCGGGTATTTCGGCGAGGTGTTCGACCGCCCCTTTCCCGAACCCGTCGCGGGCCTTGACGAAGACGCCGAGCCGAACACGGACATGTGGGCCGCAGCCGACGAGTCCCGCGACGACATCACCGGCCTGTGGCACCGAGTGTGGGCACATGCGGACGCCACGATCGAGGCGCTCCCGATCGACGCGCCCGGCTCGGTGCGGTGGTGGCAACACACGCCGGTGACGCTGCACCACATTCTCGTGCACGTGCTCGCCGAGCTGAACCGGCACGCCGGGCACGCCGACATCGTGCGCGAACTGGTCGACGGCCAGGTCGGCTGGCGGTGGCCGGGCGACAACGTGGTCGAGGGCGACGAGGCGTGGTGGGCCGCCTACCGCGAGAGGCTGGAATCCACCGCACGATGCGCGGCAGACCGTCATCCTCGATGACGACGTTCGTAGGCGTGGATAACTCGAAGCGTGGGATTCGCGCCCTCTGGCGTGCGCAGCCGATCGGTCAGTAGGAAATCGGGCAAGGCCAACCCGGCCCCATGGCCTTCAAGCTCATCGAGTCCGCCCAACGCCGCTGGCGCGGCGTCAACGCACCCCAGCCAGCGTGCCGGCGGTCGGCGATGCGATGGAGCCGCTTCGGCCGCGCGTTCTGGGACAGCCGCCGGCTGACCGCGGCTTGAGCAGATCGCCGAATCGGTCGCGCGCTCGGTCTGCGGTCTGGTTCGCACCACGACGGTGTTGAGTAGGTGGGATCGGGCGCCGATGAGAAATGGCGCCGACAGTAGTCTGAGTACGGTCCGGTGAAAACGCGCTTCGCGAATCAAGGGAGAGCAACGAGATGAGACCACTTCGATACTCGATCAACGTCACACTCGACGGCTGCTGCCATCACGAGGCAGGGCTCCCCCCCGACGAGGAGTCGATGCGCTACTGGACCGCTGAGATGGAACGAGCCGATGCCCTGCTATTCGGCCGGGTGACCTACGAAATGATGGAGTCGGCGTGGCGGCAGCCGGGCACGGGCACGTGGCCTGACTGGATGGATGAGTGGGAGATCCCGTTCGCCGAGACCATCGACCGGGCGAAGAAGTACGTCGTGTCGAGCACGCTGAGCGGGGTCGATTGGAATGCCGAGTTGGTGCGAGGCGACTTGGGGCAAGCGGTTCGGCGGCTCAAGCAGGAGCCAGGCGAGGGCCTGTTCGTGGGTGGCGTGACGCTCCCCCTGGCGTTGGCAGATCTGGGACTGATCGACGAGTACGTGTTTCTTGTGCAGCCGGTCCTTGCCGGACACGGGCCGACGTTGCTCGCCGGTCTGCGCGAGCGCATCCAGCTCGAGCTCGTGGATCGCCATGAGTTCCGGTCGGGGGCGACCGCCCTGCGATACCGGCCCACGCGAGCAACGGCTTGACGTGATTTGTCCTGGCACGTTGGCGGTTGGTCAGACAGGCTCCTTTCGCTGTCAACGCCCATCGGGGTGCGGCCGTTCGTCAAAGGCCAGTGTCAGCGTGCTGTGGTACGCACGGGACTCGGAACGCTCCCGTCCTGGGTCATCTGGCTCGGTGTCGGTCGTCCACACCTTCACCGCCCGATACGCGAACCCGTCCTGCGCGGTCGCCTCGGCGAGAAAGGAAACCCTCTGCCCGGCAGCAAGCTGCCGGAACCCGTTCATGGCGATGGCCGAAAAATGGACCCAACACCCGCCGGGGACCTCCGACCCATCGATGACACCCCACCCCTCGTCGATGTGATAGGTCCGAACGACTCCAGAGCTTGCCACCCGTTCATTCTGCCCGGCGCAGGTATCGCGAAGTACAACGTCGTGCTGACGTGCACACATTCGTGGCCGGCAGGTCAGGCGAGCAAGGTGGCGTCATGAAGCACCAACGGCGACCACTGCGACGCGCCGTCGCGTCCATGCTGTGGGTCGACGCCGATGAACCGGCTCGTCCTGACGCGTGTGAACGTGTGGCGGGCGTTCCAGTCGACTGCGGCTCGCTGGCGGATCCGTTCGCCGCACCGCCACGCTTTGCGGCGAAAATCCACGATGGTGGAGTGTCCGTGTACCTGGCCGAAGGGCGGGGGCTCGGCGGCGTCCAACCAGGAGTCGTATAGGTCGGGGGCCGCCTCGGCCCACAGCGGTCCGCGTTCGTGCCACAGGATGTCCTCGGGGCGGGTGTTGAGCAGGTCCGCAGCGGTGGCAGCGATGACCGGTCCGCCCAGTTTCCGCCAGGCGTCGACAGTGAGGCCGGCGTGGGTGATCAGGAATTCCTCTCCCTCCACGGTGCGCACCGCGGCAGCGACTCGCAGGCAGTCCCGCAGCCACCAGTTCCTCAGGAGTGCGACGTCTTCGTCGGACAGCCGCTGTGGCCAGAACCGCTCGGCTCCGAGGTACTGCGACTCGTGATTACCGATGAGCTGGATCCACCGCCGCGAGTTCTCCAGTCGACGCCGAACGAAAGCGAGAACGCCTGCACTGTCCGGGCCGCGATCGACCAAGTCACCAACCTGAATCACCACGGCGTCTGGATCCTCCAGCACAGGCGCCACGGCCTGGGACAGCTGATCGACACATCCGCCAACGTCACCAATGATCATGATCTTCGCCATGTCGGCCTCCGCATGGCGATGGTAGCCGCCGTCGAAGCGCCTACCAGAGCGCGCTCATCTAGCCGCCGATCGTGCGCGCTCTCCACTGGGGTGGGCCACCCCGCCAGTAGCAGCCGCAGCTCCGGCGAGTTGCGGCCCTCACGATTGCTGTGGCGGCCGCACGTGTGGGGCCAATCGTTCTCCAGCAGCGAGGTTGTCACGCCAACAGCGGTAGACCAGGCCGGTTACCACCTCAACCGACCCTGCTGCGACGAGACAGGTCAGAAGATCACCCTCGGCCGGCGCGTCGACGTCGAAGGCAATGATCGCTGGCGGCTCTTCACCGACGTGCCGACGCACCAGTGTGCGCTCGTCGAGGGTGGATTCCCGGAACCGAGGATCCCGGAACTGGGTCGGGCAGGCCAAGTATGCGACGTCGGTGAAGACCACCTCGAGACCGTGGTGGCAGGTCAGGTCGTGCCCCGCGGCCAACCGAAGCTGAGAGCCATCGAAGTGCAGCACGTCCCAATCCCACCAAGATCCCTCAGGCAGTTCGATCACACCATCGATCCTTCCACCGGCGATCAGCCAATGGACCGAGTCGGCATCCGGATCTCCCGCAATGCGTACGGTGTCAGTGGGGTGTGGGACTGATGGTGGCCGCTGGGTCAGCGGCCACCATCAGCCCAGGGGTGGTTTGCGCCGGTCTACGGGGTGGGGTTGCGCAGGCTGGTGGTGAAGGCGCTCCAGGACGTCGGCGAGAAGGTCAGCAAGGGTCCGTTGGGGTCCTTGCTGTCCCGGACGCCGACGCCACCACCGGGGAGCGTGTCGGCGACCTCGACGCAGGCGCCCTGGTTGCCGCTGCGGCTGCTCTTGCGCCAGTTGACAGTCGTCGTGTCAGGCACGGGTGAATGCCTCCATCGTTGCGGTGATTAACGTCCTCGACGACTTCTCGTCGAGTGCTCGTGAGGTCACGTCGTCCCAGGCCAGGTTGTAGGCGGCGACCTCGGTTGCCTTGTCGAGGTAGAGCGCGCCGGTGAGGCTGTCGACGTAGACCAGCGGGGGTTCAAGGGGTTCCGAGGTGCCGGGCACGGTCGGGAACTCCAGGACGATGAACCCGGAAGTCATCCCGCCGTGCACGCCAGCCTCGAACGGAAGGACCCTGAGCTGCACGCTAGGCGACCGGCTCACATCGAGCAGATGTTGGAGCTGGGCAGCCATGACCTTCGGGCCGCCCACGGCTCGACGTATGGCCGCCTCACTCAGCACGACCGATAGGTGCGGTGGCCGAGGGCTGGAGAGCAGGCGTTGACGCTCCATCCGGAAATCGACCTGCCGCTCAACCTCCTGCGCGTCGATGAGGCCGTGCGGCACGCCAGTGACTTCCTTGGCGTATTCACGGGTCTGGAGGAGGCCGGGCACGGCCTCCGGTCCGTACTCCCGGATGCGCTCGGCACTGCTTTCAAGCCGGACGAACAGGCCGAACCAGCTCGGTAGGCGGGTGTTGGTGTAGTCGTGCCACCAGGCGCTCGCACCATTGGTACGGGTTTCGGCGGCGAGGGCGAGCAGCTCGGCGCGGTCTTCGGGGCTGGCCTCGTACAGCTCGCACATCGCCTTGACCTCGATGTCGCGGAACTTGACGCGTGGGTCGCCGGCTTCGATCCGGTGAATCGTCGCAGGGCTGCGCTGAAGGAGCGCCGCTGACTTCTCCTGGCTCATCCCGATCTCTTTGCGGAGGGCGGTCAGCTTGCGGCCGATCCTTCGCCTCAACAGGGCCGATCCGTCCGTGTCGGACACGGAGCCTCCTATCACCATTTTGCCAAACAGCAGCATACAAACGATGGGTCGCTTGATCACAGTCCGCACTTTGCCGCCCTGACCAGGGCTAACACCCGACGGGCAGCTCCAACATGGAAACTCCTTCATGATTTCCCGCTCCATGATGTCTTGCATTCTTCCTGACAGCGACGAAACGATGACGGTCAGCAGGTTGTCGCCGATTCTGGGACACCAGCGGCATTTCAGGCAGGACGGGTCGATCACGGTCCCCTGAGGACAGACGTAACCGGGCTCCGAATTCCACAAGTTGCCGGAGCCGGGTGCAGGGACCGCGCCCACTTCCCCCTGCGGGGGCGGTCCCTGCACCCCATTTGGTCGGGGTGCGCGGTCGGTGCCGGGGAGGGCCCGGCCGCGCATCTCTCAGCGAAAGGTGATGGCAGTGCGCGTCAAGTGGTTCGTCCCCGGTGGCGAGCAGGCGTTCAAGCCGTTCGGCATCGACTGCGGCCCGCCGGCTCCAGCCGGTGGGCGTCGCTGGTGGTGGGGGTTGCGGGGGCGTGGCCGTGTATAGGACGCCTCAGCCGCTTCCCGAGGTCGCATCCGGCACGCTGCTGCGGCTGGAGCCGGGCGACTGGTCGTACGGCCGTGATCTGACCCCTGGCACGCCGGTGGCCGTCACCGTGGCGAGCGTCCGGGATCTGCCGAACCGCAGCGACGAGTGGGTGTGGGTGCTGGGTCATCGGCCCGAGTGCGAGTACCCGCATGTCGACCGGCATCCGCCGTGCATGGAGGTGCGGGTCAGAGTGGCCGCGCTGCGCCGCCAGAAATCCGCACCATGACCGGCACCGAGGAGAGCGATCGCCCCGGCGATCGCTTCGAGTCGGCGCGCAACACGGTGCTCCAGCACCGCGACGGCGGGACCTGTTTCCACTGCGGGGACGGCGGGTGCGGGCAGTACGCCTGGGCGGTCGAGGAGCTGGGCCGCCATCCGGGTGGTCGGGCGCTCCTGCGCCAGCTCGGGTTTCCCACCGACGATTCGACCGAGGAAGGCCAGCCGAGGTGACCAGCACCCCGGGCGGCGAGTACGCCCCACACCTACGAGAGCATCCGGCGCCGAGCCGGCCGGTGCGGGCCGTCGGCAGTGCCGCCGCGCACAGCATGCGGCTTGCCGATGAGTTCTTCTACCTGGCGCATGACGACCAGACCGGCCGCCCTCGGCTGTTCGAGTCGGCGCTGGCGCACGGTCTGGCCGCCGCGCTGCTGGCCGAGTTGCACTGGGAGGGCCGGGTCACCTTCGAACGCGGGTATGTCCGCGTCGTCCGTAGCGCGCCGCCGAAGGACTGGCTGCAACATCTCGTGCTGGACCGGTTGATCGCCGAGCCGCAGCACACGGCAACCCGGACGTGGCTGGCGTTCGTGGCGACCACCGCCTACGAGCAGGTGGCGACCCGGATGTGGCAGCTCGGGCTGCTCCGTCAGCACCAGGTGGGCCGGTTGTGGCGGCAGCGCATCGCCTACGTGCCGGCGGACATGAACACGGCCGCCTGGTCGTGGGCCCGGCTGTCGTACCAGCTGCGTAACTACCAGCGGCTCAACGCCTTCGACGTGGCCCTCACGGGGCTGGCGCTGCACACCCAACTCGACCCGATCCTGCTCGACGGTGCGCCCCTCGCGACCCGCGCGTTCCTGCGTCAGCAGGTCGAGCAGGCTCACCCGCCGCTGCGGGACCTGCTCGCCGACCTCGGTGCCGTCGTCGGCGGTGCCGTGCTGAGCCACCGCACCTCCTGAACACCACCAATCCCCATCCACTCCTGTTCGGAAAGAGAATCGATGTCCCACTCGAAACCCGACACCGTGTCCGCCGTGCTGGCCCGTGGTCGGCTCGGCATCCCGTCGGTGGTGTTCTTCGTGATCGCCGCCGCCGCGCCGCTCACCGTGGTCGCCGGTGGTGCGACCACCGGGTACGCGGTCACCGGGGTCACCGGCATCCCGGTCGCCTATCTGGTGGTCGCGGCCGTGCTCGCGCTGTTCGCGGTCGGCTACGTGGCCATGTCGCGGCGGATCGTCAACGCGGGCGCGTTCTACACCTACGTCACCCGGGGCCTCGGCCGCCCGGCCGGGGTCGGCGCGGCGATGGTCGCGCTGCTCGCGTACAACGCGATGCAGATCGGCTTGGTGCGCCATGAGGCGCTGTGTGACCGGGTGGGGTGAGAGGACCCACCGCCGGGTTGTCGCAGCAACCTGGTGAAGCTGGCGGCAGCCTGACCC
>NZ_JBFBAO010000111.1:0-17457 GCF_040682255.1 Micromonospora sp. NPDC051296
GAAGGCAGAAGTCCCATTCTGCGGCCACGCGACCATCGCGTCGGCAGCTGCCTACGCCGAGCGGCACGGCCCGGGAGTCCTGCATCTGGAGACCCGCGCCGGCCTGGTCGAGGTCTCCACCAAGGTCCAGACGGACGGCACCACCACCGCCACGCTGATCAGCGTCGAACCGCAGACCAAACCTGTCTCCGCCAGCGACCTCGCGGCGCTGCTCGACGCGCTGCGATGGACGCCGGGCGACCTCGACGCGACCCTGCCGCCGCGGATCGCCTTCGCCGGGGCGTGGCATCCCATCGTGGCCGCCGCGAGCCGGCAACGCCTGGCCAACCTGGACTACGACATGGCATCGCTGGCCAGCCTGATGGCCCAGCGCGGCTGGACAACGATCGACCTGGTCCACCGCGAGTCCGCGCTGGTGTTCCACGCGCGTAACCCGTTCCCACCCGGCGGTGTGGTGGAGGACCCCGCGACCGGCGCGGCAGCCGCCGCGTTGGGTGGCTATCTACGCGAGATGGGCTTGGTGGCGCCGCCCGCCACGGTCACCGTGCACCAGGGCCAGGACATGGGCCGTCCAAGCCTGCTCACCGTAGACATCCCCGCCCAACCCAGAACTGGAATCGCGGTGACCGGCGCCGCCGTTGCCCTTTCCTGACATGCAGGCGAGGGTCTGACGGACCCAGCCGACGCCGCCAAGACTCGTCGTCGACGACCTGGCCATGTACTTCCACCGGCCACGACCGCGCGCCATCGGGCCGGCGCCCTTCCTCCCGGTCCGATGCGAACCTCCGAAGCGTGGCCGACTCAGACCACCCCCGGCGGGTTATGTGACGACACGTTTGCAGGCTGTAGGGTGGCGGGCGTCTTTCGTCGTGAGAGACGCAGCGCGGAGGTGGGGCCATGCCGATCACAGGGCAGCGCGTGGTACGTCGGACTCTGGGCCGGCGGCTGACCCGGCTCCGGGTGGCCTGCGGCAAGAGCCGGCGAGAGGTCGCCGAAGCGAAGCTGGGCATCTCCGAGCCGACGCTGCACCGGATCGAGACCGGCAAGGTCCCGGTGACGGCGGCGAACGTCCGGGCGCTCTGCTGGCTCTACGGTGCCGATCAGAGCATCACCGACGCGCTGGCCGAGCTGGCGTTGGGCACCTCTCAGCAGGAGTGGTGGGACAGCAGCCCGGTGATCCCTGACTGGTTCAAGCTCTACGTGGGTCTGGAGGCCAGCGCCAGCCAGATCTCCACCTACTATGGCGAGGTCATACCCGGCGAACTGCAGACCGAGCAGTACGCGATGGCCGTGTTCGAGGCCGAAAAGCCAGCCGATGCCGAGGCCGCGCACCGGCATGTCAAGCTGCGGATGCAGCGGCAGAGGGCGCTGTTCACGCGTACCCCGGCTCCGCGGATCGTGACCGTTCTCGGCGAGGATGTGCTCACCCGACCCGTGGGCGGTAAAGCTGTTCTCGACGCGCAGGTCGAGCACCTGCGCCGGGTCGCGAAGCTCGACTCGGTGGACATCAGGGTGCTGCCCTTCTCAGTCGGCGCGCACGCCGCGATGGCCGGCGCGTTTCGCATCCTGGACTTCGACGCCCCGGACGATCCGAACACGGTGTACCTGGAGTCCCACATCGGCGCGCTCTACCTGGAGGAGCCGCGCGAGATCGACGAGTACCGCCGGATCTTCACGATGGTCTACGACGCCTCCGTCCCGCTGGACGCCTTCCGATAAGGTGCCGCGGGTATGGTCCCCCTCCGGCCCTGTCGGGGCAGGGACGCGTGGCGACACTCATCACGGAGGGCGGCACTGGTGTCTGATGTAGACGACGTTGGCGGAGCGAAGCCGGCGACTGCGGCGAGGATCTACGACTACCACCTCGGCGGGACACACAACTTTCCTGCGGACAGGGCAGCCGCCAAGGCAATGGCACAGATGTTTCCGCTAGCGCCGGTACTGGCCCGCACCAACCGTGCGTTCCTGCGGCGAGCCGTGCGCCACCTGACCGAGGCCGGGGTACGACAGTTCCTCGACATCGGTTCGGGCATCCCGACCGAGGGCAACGTCCACGAGATCGCCCAGCAGTCCGCGCCCGACGCCCGGGTGGTCTATGTGGACATCGATACGGTCGCCGTGTCGGAGAGCCTGGAGATCCTCGACGGCAACGATCGGGCCACCGCCATCCGGGGAGATCTGCGGGAGCCGCAGGTCATCCTGGCGCACCCCCAGGTGCGGGCGCTGCTCGATTTCGACCGGCCGGTCGGCCTGCTGCTGGGCGCGGTCCTGCACTTCGTACCCGACGACGACGTGGCGTACGACGTGGTGGGGCAGTTGCGGGCGGCGCTCGCGCCGGGCAGCTACCTCGTGGCGTCGCACGCCTCCGCCGACGGCGGGGACGTCGACCAGGACGACGTGGAGACCGCCCAGGGACTGTACCGGCGGAACACCGCAACCCCGTTCCACCTGCGCACCCGGCGGCAGTTCGAGCGGTTCTTCGTCGGTCTCGACCTGGTCGAGCCGGGCGTGGTGTGGCTGCCGCAGTGGCGGCCCGCGCCCGAGGACCCGGCGGATTTCGTCGATGACCCGACCCGCAGCTCCGGTCTGGTAGCCGTCGGCCGGAAGCCGTAACCGGCCTGGCGGCGAACATGGCGCCGCCCGCCGTGATCGGCCCGTTTCCCCATTTCAGCTCCGGCGCCCGCCGATCTGCCTCGGCGGGCGCCGGTGTCTCGTGGTCACCGCGTCGTCAACCCGACGTCGTGCCGTGGGCCACGCCGTTCAGTCAGCGAGTAGCCCGTCGAACTCCCCCCGCTTGGCGCCGAAGAGGAACGAGTCCCACTCCTCCGAGGTGAACCGTACGCTGCCGGCGGACGGGCTCTTGCTGTTGCGGACCTCGATCAGACCATCGTGGCGGCGCGCCTCGACGCAGCTGCCGCCGTTGCCGGTCGACCTGCTGGACATGATCCATCCGGTGCTTTCGTGCATCGGTTACTCCTCCATGGACGGCGTGCTGGTGACCGGCTCTGTGGTCCTGGATAGTGTCCGGGCGCAATCACGCCCCGGCTTGGTCACTTTCCGTTGTTACCCGTCGACGGGTAGCGAAGGCCAGCGTGCTTGAAGTCCCAGGTGGACGGCCTGGACCTCCATACCTCGCAATGGCAGGACCTTTCACGATGAAATCGTGGCCGACACAGGGTAACCGAGAAGGGCGCCCGCGCAGGATCTCGTCGTGATGTTTTGTCGCCGTGAAATCTTGCACGCACCTTGCCGCGCTGCCATGCTCGTGATGGCGCCGGCCCCCGGTGCCAGGTGAGGAACCGCCGACCGGATCCTCGGCCACATCGCGCCGCCGGCCGTCCTTGCCCAACCAGCCGTGCAGGACGAGCTACCCGCCGATCGGTGCCAATCCGGCCGCGAGCGGTTTCGCGCAGCAACGACCGTAGCTGGCCCGCGACGAAGGTGAGATCATGTCCGCGCCGCACCATGGCACGCCGACCGTCACGACCCCACCCGACGGGTTCTGCCCAGGAGACCGGGTCTGGGTACACCGCGGGACATCCTGGCGCCCCGGCGTCATCCTGCAGTCCTCAGCAGAAGCAGCAACCGTCCGATACCGGCCGGCCGAGGCCCGGGGTACCGGTGTGGACACCGTCATCGCCAGGAATCTGACTCCCCGCGATGACGACGACCCGCTCCTCGACCGGACGACCGAGCTCGGCCGAGTCGCTGGCATCGAGCAGACCGAGTGATCGCTGGGGAATGAGTCTCGGCCTGCAGCTATTTACGCCCCCCACTCCCGGCGCACTGGAGGCTGCGACGGCTCCTCGTGCGGGGGATCTGTGTCTACGGTCTCGACCAGGTCTTCGGCTGGCGTGACTCGGGCGGGCAGCTCGCCGAACCTGACGTGCCGCAGGCGGGCGAACTCCTCGTCCGTTGACCGTTCGGTGCGCTCTCGATCCTCACCCATCGCCGACCTCCCTCGTCGGGTTCCATTGTTCCCCGAGTGGATCGAGGCCTGGTACAACCCACGCCCGCGCCACTCCAGCCTTGGCAGTCTCCGATCGACGACGACCACCACCCCGGCGGCAGCCGCGGCATGACCGTCACCGAAAGCAGTCCGGGAACCGAGACTCGTGTGGCGAGTGGGGAGAGTTCCTATTCGGTCGATGTGGTGGGTCCCGGGGCGGCGGCGGGGATCGGTGGAAGTCGGCGCAGCGCGCGGATTGCTAGCACGGCGAGTGGTACGCCCACCGTGAGGACGGCGATGGCCTGTACGGAGGCGATCGTGGTGAGGGTGGCGTGTTGTGCCTGGTGACGGTAGTCGGGCAGGGTTGCGGTTCGCTGGGCGAGCGTGGTCACGGCGAGCAGGGTGAGTGCCAGTGACCAGGGCAGTGTGCGGGATGGACGGCGGGTTGCGTGGGCGGTCAGGTGGATCACCATGGCGACGGATACCACCGCACATGACAGGCCCGGCCAGTCGAGGAGCCTCAGCGCCGGTGTGGTCGCCTGAATGGTGAACAGCGGTACGGGGACGAGGAGGATGCCGATCGGCAGCGCGAGGAGCCAGGGGCGGCGCGGCATCGGTGGGGCGCCGTGGTGGAAGGCCGTCATGGCCAGTAGCAGGGCGATGTCGACGACGAGCATGGCCCAGGGCGACACGGTCAGAGGTCCGTCACTGGTGGCTTGTTCCACGACGGTGGTGATGGTGGTAGGCACGATGGCGAGCAGGGCGACCGCTTGGGCCACCCGCCGGTGTCCGAGGACGAGCGCGATGTAGGCCGGTAACCAGGCGTAGCCGGCGAGGTTCCAGGCGGTGTGCCAGATGCTCGATGGTGGAGTGATTGCCCATTCGGATGGGGGGGTTGGCAGCCAGGCGATCTTTCCGGAGAGCCATAGTGTGACGGCGATGCTGGCGGTGACCATGACGGCGTGGGTCAGCATCGCCATCAGGGTCGCCAGTCGCACGGCCTGCCCCCAGGCGTACGAGCGGGGTGGCGCGTCGGCTCCGCCGAGACGCAACCGTACGGCGAGGGACACGATGCTGGCGACCTCTGACATGCTCGGCCGACCGTAGTCTGCGGCGTACGCGGTGGTTTCGGGATCGCCGGTGTCCATACTTTCCAGGAAGGCGGCGACCATGTCGTCTTCCCATTCCTGCCGATAGTCGGCGGGCAGCAGCCGCAGGATGAGGCGGTAGCGTTCCTCGAGCCGGCTCATGACGGCGTCGCCCCTGTGATCGGGTTCCGCCGTTCGCGCAACCGGGTCGAGGCGAGGCGCGCGTTGGCGGCCAGCCGTTGAGCCTCTGCGTCGAGGGCCTCGCGGCCGTGTTCGGTCAACCGGTAGTAGCGGCGTAACCGTCCTTGCCATGCCTCCTCGCGGTCCAGTTCGACCAGGCTTTCACCGACGAGTCGATCCAGGGTCCCGTACAGGGAGCCGATCTTCAGCTGCACGCGGCCCCGCGACAGTTCTGCGACTTCCGCAACGATGCCGTAGCCGTGGCGCGGGGCGTCGAGCAGCGCGGTGAGGATGAAGAAGGCCGGTTCCGTCATCGCCCGAAAACTCATGCACCCAATATAGTGGAGGGCAAGATATGCGGCCAGGCAGAATGCCAGACCACGCCGGTGGATTCAGGGCTCCGGCCAGCAGAGCACGGTCCGCCGGATTGCCGGATTGAAGGTCGGCCAGCGCCTCGCGCAGCGTCCTCATGTCGGGCGACTCGGACACATCGCGCAGCGCCCACAGCGCGGCTTCGCCCAAGCAGGACCATCGCCGACGAGCACCGGAAGGGCGGCGGCCCGATCGGCTCGCATGCCCGCCCGTGCGGCCGGGTTACGGGCTGGACGACTCCGAATAGCATTCGGCGAGTCCAGCAAGGGCCAGTCAAGATCCCGCGACATTGAAATGTGTCAAGTTGGCGACACTTCGCGCGATGCCACGGCCGCAGCCTCGGCTAATACGATAGGCGCATGTCACCAAAGGTCTCGATTGTCGCCACGGACCACCATCGAGGTCCCGGTCCGAGAGCCGGCGTCGACGTGACCTTTCTTCCGCTCGCCGAGGACGACGGGGTCCTGGTCTACCCCGAATCGACCCCGGCTCTTATGCAGGAGCTGCGGGCAGCGGGTGTTGTGGTGGACACCTGGCACCCCACCGGGGAATGCGATTTCGTCTCGTCGCGCGGTCTGGTGACCGACACCCTGCTCCAGATTGTCGTCGGTATCGCCTCCTCCGCCGGGTGGTACGCCCTGCAGTCGATGCTGCGCCGACGCACCGGGCAGGTCAGCGTGCGCGCGACGTTCGACGACGGTGTCCAGCGACGACGCGTGGAGGTGAACGGAGAGGCGGCCGCTGTCGTCGAGGCGCTGGAAAGGCTCGACCCGTTCAGGTCGGAGCCCTCCTGATGGCGGCGGGCCGCAGCGCCCCGCCGAGCTCGCGCCAGCGAGCGATCAGATGAGGCCCGTGCACGAGGCGCCGCGGCGCTATTCGCCAGCCGTGGTGGAGGAGCGCCGCCGACTGGTCGGCCAGATCGCGACCGTGATGGAGGCGTCGTCGGTCATCCGCGACCCGAACAGCCGCCAGTTGCTGCTTCAGGAACTGGGCCACGCATTGGGCGGCGCACTGGGCTACCGGGAGCTGAGCGTGCTGCGGCCCCAGATCGTCGAGCTGGTGACGGTGTGCGTGGATCGACCGGGCGGGCTGCGCTGCCTCGTCGATTGCCTGGAACTGCTCGAGCCGGGCAGCGAGCAGACCATCGCGCTGGTGCGGCTGGCCGACGAATGGCAGGTGGTCGAGTTGTTCGCCGACTACGACATTCCCTGGCTGCGGGGCCTGCTGTCCACGGTCGACGGGACCGGGGAGCTGCGGCGGTTCGTCGCCGAGACCCGTGCGACCCCAGCCCCTGCCTGGTGCAGGACCGCCTGGGATCTTTTCACTCACCTCGCGTCGGCGAACTCGCACGCCGAGGTGCCGCCGTGGCTGCCGCTGCTGGACAGGTTGACGACGGCCGTACCGGAGGCATCGCTGGACCGGATGGGTGAGTTCGTCGCGCAGCTGGCCAAGGACTGGGGAGTCGCGGACCGGATCGTGGCGTCCCCGCCGAGTCCTCCGACGCCCGCCGGTACCGCCTACCTGGTGATCCAGTTCGAGAAGTACGGCGGTGACGACGACACCTACATCATGTCGCACTGGTATCAGTGGGCGTCCACGGTGTGGCAGCCGATCCGCGGTGAGGACCGGCACATCCCGTACCGGGACCTCGAAGCGGCCGTCGACCGGGTCATCAACGAGACCGAACGCCGTTGGGCGGATCAGACCGGCGCGGTGACCATCGAGTTCGTCCTGCCCTGGCAGCTGATCAACGAACCGGTCGACACCTGGCGCAAGGAACTCCAGTCACCGATGCCGAGTCCCCTGACCACGGAGTATCCCCTGGTGATCAGGAGCCTGGAGCGCATCCGCGCCAGCCAGTGGCACCGGGTCTGGCGCAGCCGCTGGCAGGGCCTCGCCGGTCGCGACGGCCAGCGGCAGCTGATTCACTGCGCGTCGCGGCACCATGCCGACGTCCAGCTCGAGGCGACTCTCAAACGCGAAAGCGGGATCGTCGTGCTGGTGCTCAGCGAGTCGCCGACCGTGGACAGCGTGGGCGAGCGGCAACTGCTCGTCGGGCTGCGGTCCGGGATGCCGGCGATCATCTGGCACCGCACCCCTTCGTCCACAAAGGATCTGTGCCAGACTGTTGCGTCGATGCTCGGCGATCAGACATCGGGCCCAGGGGTGACCGGGCTTCCGCACCGTGCCACGCACCTGCGGCAGTTGGCGTGGAGTGAGGACCCCAAGGGGCTCGACCAGCACATCGGGCACGGCTTTGTGATCTTGTTCGACGATCCGGATCGGCAGCCAGGAGGAACGGTCTCCGCCGACGACGACAGGCGAAAGGTCTTGGCATGAGCGGCAACGGCCACGGGACGTGGGTCGCCGCCGACCGGCATCCACGCCGGACGGGCGGCAGCGTCGCCGGCCGGTGCCGTCGCGTGCGGTCGCCATGGCCCGCGTCTACGACGGCGGTTCTGTGATGAGCCGATCGGTGCCGGCGACCTCTGCGGCCGTGAGCCGACCGGCCGACTGGTTACGGATCGAACCGGCAGACGGTGGCCGGGATCTCGTCGTGATCGTCGACGACGACCCGGTGATGGAGTTCTGGGCCGACGAGATCTCGACGTTCGTAGCGGTGCTACGGGCTCAACGCGCCTTCGCCGCGGTCGAGGTCAGGCGCATGGTTGTCGAAGACGGCGCGCTGTGGGTAACCGGCGAGCCCGACGCCCTCAACGCCCCGCCCGCGACGTTGGTCGATCCCACCGGGCGGCGGATCGTCTTCCTGCTGACCCATGGCGGGTCCGACGCCTGGCGGGGCGGGCTCGTCCACCCCGTGCTCGTCTCCTGGGCAGCCGGCATGACCGTTGCGGTGGTCAACCTTCTGCCCCAACAGCGTTGGCGCGAGCGGGGACTGGAGACGACCGAGGTGGCGTGGGACCTGGACGGCTCGGATCCGGCGACCACCCGGTCGTCGTGGCGGGTGAGCGGCCTGGACCTTCGTCCCACCGACCAACGCGACGACGACGCCCGGCTGACGGCCGTGCCGGTCATCGAACGCGGCACGGACTGGTTGCAGCGATGGAGCCGGCTGCTGGCCGGACCGGCGACGGGCGAACTGCGGATGCCCGCGTTGCTGCTGCCACCGGACGGGCTGACCGGCCGCCGGCCGAGCCGCTCGCTCACCGCTCCCGATCTCGTCGCCCGATTCCGGGCGACCGTGTCGCCGGCGGCGTTCACGCTGGCGACACGGCTGGCGGCCGCTCCACTCAACGTCCAGGTGGTGCGCGCCGTCGCGAGGACAGTGGTCCGCTCGGGGCCGGAACAGCTGACCGAGGTGCTGACCAGCGATCTGGTGCGGCCGGTTCCGCACGGGGCGGCGGCGACCGGCGACACCCGCATCAGGTACGAGTTCGTGCACGGCGTACGCGAGCGGCTCCTCACGCTCGGGTACCGCGACCGCACCGTCGAGGTCCAGCACGTCGTGGAGTACGAACTCGCGCATGACGTGGAGGCGGTGCGCAACCTGACCCTTCGCGTCAAGGATCCGCGGAACGCGTCGTACGAGCGCGTCACACCGGCCGCCGAGCCGTACCTGCGGGTCGAGTTGGCTGTTCACCTCTCACTGGGCGGGCCGAACCTCGTCGCAGCCGCGCGGCTGGGCCAGGCACTCGGCTCTCCCATCCCACGGCAGGTACGTCGAGTACTTCAGCCACCTTCCGTTACCGCTCAGAGCACCATGGAGTCCGGAATGTCTGACAGAGTGAACTCGCCGGGCCCGGGGGTCTCGTTCGGCACCGCACCGCACGTCACGCTGGACGCCGAGTCAGGCATCATCCCGAGCAGGCCACCGACCCACGACCTGCAGGCCGTACAGCGGCTCGACGGGCAGTTACCGGCCATCGTCGGCAACCTGCCGCTGCGGAACACGAACTTCACCGGCCGGCGTGAACTCCTCGATTCCCTGCATCAGCGGCTGCGCGCCGGCACCACCGCTGTGCTGCCGGAGGCGTTGCACGGCGCCGGCGGGGTGGGCAAGTCGCAGCTCGTCATCGAGTACGTCTACCTCCATCAGCAGGACTTCGACCTCATCTGGTGGATCCCGGCCGAGCGACCGGCCCAGATCCAGTCCGCGCTGGTGGAGTTGGCGGCGCGCCTGGACCTACCGGTTCCGTCGACCGCCAACACGGCGGTGCCGGCGGTGCTGGAGGCACTGCGGATCGGCCGTCCGTACTCGAACTGGTTGCTGATCTTCGACAACGCCGAGGACCCGGACGACGTCGAGCAGTTCTTCCCCAAGGGCGGACCAGGCAGCATCGTCGTCACCTCCCGCAACGCAGGATGGCGAGAAATCGCGAACAGCCTTCCGGTCGACGTGTTCGAGCGGCAGGAGAGCATCGACCTGCTCCGCCGCCGGGGGCCGGACCTGGCCGTCCACGACGCCGACCGACTCGCCGCCGCCCTGAGCGACCTTCCCCTGGCCATCGAGCAGGCGGCGGCCTGGCGCGCCGAGACGAGGATGCCGGCCGACGAGTATCTGGCACTGCTCGACGCCAGCCGGCCTGCCCTCGACGACGAGACGACGCCGCAGGACTACCCGGAGCTCGTCGCCGCGGCCTGGAACGT
This sequence comes from Micromonospora sp. NPDC051296, assembly GCF_040682255.1. Classification (NCBI taxonomy): domain Bacteria; kingdom Bacillati; phylum Actinomycetota; class Actinomycetes; order Micromonosporales; family Micromonosporaceae; genus Micromonospora; species Micromonospora sp. NPDC051296. The sequence goes on from NZ_JBFBAO010000111.1 coordinate 10,198, forward strand.
GTCGCTCAACTGGCTACGTGACCAGGACCTCTCGGCGCTACGGCTGTTGGAGATGTGTTCGTTCTTCGCGCCCGAACCGATCAGCAGGGTGCTGCTGTCGAAGCCACGCGCGCTGCGCATCCATCCCGACCTGGATCCCCTCGTCCGCAACCCGGTCCGCCTCAACCGGGCGATCCGCACGATCGGCCGCCTCTCGCTGGCGAGAATCGACCACCGGACGAACTCCTTCCAGATGCACCGCCTCGTCCAACGTGTACTGATCAACCAAATGGCTCCGGAGCAACGCGACGCCCTGCGGCACGGCGCCCACATGCTGCTGGCCGGCAACGACCCCGACCAGCCCGACAACGCCGACCACTGGCCACGGTACGCCGAGCTGTACCCGCACATCGTCGCCTCCGAAGCAGAGGACTGCCCGAACGATCTCGTGCGGGACATGGTGCTGAACGAGGCGAAGTACCTCTGGCGGTGGGGCGACCACCTCGGTGCGCGGGAGCTTTCGCAGCGGGCGTGGACGGCCTGGACCGCCGACGACGGCGGTACCGACGCCGACAGCCTCCGGATGGCGAGCTGGCTCGGCTTCATGCACTTCGTCGTCGGTGACTACGCCGCCGCGACCGCGCTGAACGGCCGGACGCTCGAGCTCTACCGGCAGACCCTCGGCGACGACCAGGAGGAGACCCTGGACGCGATCGGCGCGGTGGCCGCCGACCACCGGGTCGCCGGTGACTTCGCCGGCGCGCTGGAACGCTCGCTCGTCGTCTACGAACAGGCGAAACAGAACTTCGGTGAGGAGGAGCCGTTCACGCTGCGTGCCGCGCACAATCTCGCGGTGAGCATGCGGCTGTCCGGCCTGTTCGGGCGGGCGCTCCAGCTCGACAAGCAGACCTACCAGCGGCTGGTGCAGATCTACGGCACCGACCACCCGGACAGCCTGAGCACCTTCGGCGGCATCAACCTCGACCGGCGGGAACTCGGTGACTACATCGCGGCGCACGCGAATCAGGAGAACGTCGTCGCCACGGCCCGCCGGATGCTCAAGTACGACGACCACCCGGATCTTCTGCGGCAGAGCCACATGCTGGCGAGTTTCCGGCGCAAGGCCGGTCACCACCACGACGCCCTCGATCTGTCCAGCGACGTGCTGCGCCGCTTCCGTACGCGCTACGGCAGCGACCATCCGGACACGGTGCTCGCCACGCTGACGTTCTCCATCGACCAGCGGCTGACCGGCGACCTGCGCGCCGCCAAGGACGCGGCGGAGTTGGCGCTGGAGGGTCTGCGCCGACTGTACGGCGAGGACCACCCGCACACCGCGGGTGCGCAGGTCGACCTGGCGGTGACGCTTCGGCTGCTCGGCGAGTGCGAACGGGCCCGAGACCTCGACCAGGCGGCGTCGCAACGGCTGGCCAGCCGGCTCGGCGCATCGCATGCCCTGGTGCTGGCCGCCCGGATCAACCTGGCGAGCGACCATTACGAGCTCGGCGACTACGCGCAGGCCCAGGTCCTCGACGCGGACACCCTCACGCAGTGTCGTCAGGTGCTCGGCAGCACCCATCCCACCACGCTGGTGTGCGCGCTTAACCTCGCCATGGATCTACGGGAACTCGGGCGCGGCGCGGAGGCGAGCACGTTGTTCGAGACCAGCATCGAGCAGCTGCGGCAGGTCCTCGGCGTCCGGCACCCGGCGGTCGCGGCGGTCGGCGCCGGCGTACGGGCCAACTGCGACATCGACCCGCTGCCCCTGTAGTGCGACCACGGTCCGCCCGGCGGGTCAGGCTGCCGGCCAACCCGCCGGGTCGACCGTGTCGAACTGCCGATCCGGGAGCCCACGACCGACCCAGCCGGCCAGCTCCAGCGGATCCGGGGCCACCGTTGCGGACCCGCGCGACCGCAGGCCCTGCACGACGGCCAGGATGAGTTCCGGGCAGCCCAGCAGGGCCCGCGTCGCCGGATCGGCGGGACGGTCGATCTGGGTGAGGCCGAGACCCACCCAGCCGTGCACGCGCGACGGGTCCTGCCTCAGCTCGCCGAGGTAGCCGGCGCGCGCCCGCTCGACGTCGCCGGTCACGAGGGCGAGGTCGGCCGCGGTAGCACCCTCGACCCGGTCCCCCACCTCGTCGGGTGCGGCGCGCACTCGGCCGAAGGCGTCCGGGTCGACCAGCAGGTGTCTGCGCAGGACGGCCCGAGCGTCGAGCAGGCCCGGCGGCGGTTCCGCCAGCACCTTCGCGGCGCCGACGGCGAGGACCGCCTCCGCCGCCGGGACACGGTGCTGCCAGGCCGAGGCGAGCGCGTCCCGATCGGCGGGGTCCAGGCGGATGTTGTGGCCCCGCCACATTGCGCGGTGGTCGAGGGCGGCGGCGTCGGCCGCGGCGAGTGCCGCGGCGGGCACCGGGTCGTCCTGACATGTTTTCAGGTCCATGTGCAGGGTCTCGACGAACCGCTGGCCGTGCGCGGTCAGCCGGCCGGACGCCGCGATCATCCGCAGGACGTCGAGGGTCTGCCGCCGCCACAGCGCGAACTCGAAGTCGGCGGCTGCCCGATCCCCCGGCGGTGCCTGGATTCGGTGGACCCCCCAGAACTGGGTGATGCCGGCGAATGCGTACGCACCTTGGAGAATGCCCGGCAGCGGTCTGGGGTCGTCCCGCCAGGGGGCGTAGTAGCGGAGGTCGCCAGCCTCGCAGAGGGTCAGCAGGTGAGACACGGCCCCGAGCTTGTGGTGCTGCGACTCGTGCACCAGGGTCACGGCCAGCTCCACCGCATCGTCCGGTTCGGAGAGCAGGATGCCCCCGAACGCCTCGGCACCGGACGCGGACAGTGGGCGGAAACGCTCACGGCGTGGCACGGGTGCCAGGGTCCGTACGATTGCACTGATTGCCAGGGCGCGATCGGGCTGCTCGCCGGCCAGCAGTTTCCAGGCGGCGGCGAGATTCGCGCGCCAACGGGCGACCTCGGCCGCCGGCAGCGGCTGCGGCGACGAGGGCCCTCGAAGGTCGCGGTACACATCGCGATCGAGCAGCTCGACCCGGAGGCCGACGCCGCCTGCGCGGACCTCGATGACGACGGGTTCATGCCAGTCCGGGTCGCCGGGTAGGCACCGCACCGTGCGGGCGCCGGTCTCGATGTCGACCTGTCCGTCGCGGGCCCGTACCCCGACGACCGGAACGTCCGGCGGGACCGACGCGGAGCCCACGGTGGGCAGTACCGCGGCACCCTGGCGGGCCGGGATGTCGAGTTCGAAGGAGAGGCCGGCCCGGGCGGCGCTCGCCGCCGCCAGGGCGTGCAGGTATCCGACGTCCAGCCACAACGGCACGGGGGTGTCGGTGTCGTCGCCCAGCCGACGCAGGGTGTGCGCGGCCCAGATGCCGACCTGTGGCTGGGCCAGGACGTCCTCGGTGCTCTCCGGAGCGGCACCGTGGGCCTGCACCAGCAGATGCCAGGCGTCGGTGATTGGCGCGAGCGGACCGCGAGCGTCGGCCCGGGCGACGCAGGCGTCCAGCAGGGCCCGCAGCACGATCAGCCGCCAGCTGCGCTCGGACCGCCGCAGCGCCGCGATGGCCGCTTCGTCTCCAGCGCCGGCGGCCAGGGTATTGAAGTGCGCCTGTTCGAGATAGGTCGGACCTAACGGAACGGGATCATTCGACATGTTCCTCCCCATGCGGCCCGGCGGGCCGCATCCGACTCGGGAAAGAGCCGTTGTAGCCGCTGATGCTGCCCCCCGAATCGGCAACTCTCTCTCGCACCCGCGAGATCGCCGCAGTCATGCCGGTGAGGTCAACGGTTCGCAGGGTCGCTACGGTCACCGCTGACAGGTCGAGCAGCTCAGACTCGATACCGGCGAGGCGTTCCTCCATGTACGGCAACCCTCCCGATGATGACAGTCGATAACTCCATCATTACTTATGTGTGCAGGCAGCGAAAGCGTCGAGCGACGGTCGCCACAAACCGGATCGGAACGGAATCCTCCGATGTGGACGGACCATGCCGGCGCCGTCCGGCTCAGATGTGCGCCGCCAGCGAGGCTGCGCCGCCCTCGACCCGGGCCATCGCCGCGTCGTCGGAGGCGAAGAACCGAACCGCCTCGACGAGTTCGGAAAGGGCGCCCGGATACCGCAGACAGGTTCGTACGACACTGATGGCATCGAGCCGCGCCGCGCTGTTGCGCCGGATGGCCGCGTACACCTGGCCGCGCAGCAGGGACAGGATCTCCTCACGGTCGTTCGGTCGCAGGAACTCCGGTATCTCGAGGAGCGCGTCCACGAGGGGTGCCATGGCGGTCAGCGGTGGCGGCGCGGGCGCCACGGGAGCCGGATGCCCGGCCGTGGGTCTGCTCAGAAGGAAACCCTCGTCGCCGAGGGCGTTGCGGTACCAGAGGTACGTGGGGGTCTGCGCGGTCAGGCCGCTCGACCGCAGCTCGGTGAACCGCTCCCGCAGCGTGGTCACGAGCCGTTGCGGATCCGCGAGCCGATCCGTGTCGCCGTCGTCGAGCAGCCGCAGTATCTCCCGGCTGAACAATCCGGTACGCCGCACCCGTAGGTTGGCGGCGGCCTGGCCAAGACCGGCGGCGAACAGCACATCCTGCCGCCGGCCGGTGACCGGTTCCCCGACGGGGAAGCTCTCGTTGCCGGTCGAGCGCGCTCCCTGCGGACGATCGTGCAGTTGGCAGGCGTCCACGATCCACACCTGCCGGTCGAACGCCGGTACGAGGTCGGAGGCGAAGGTGGCGAGCATGGAGTCGAGATCGAGGGCACCGGCGTCGGTGGTGGTGGCGTCGGCGTAGTAGAGCCGCCGGTGCCGGCCGGTGTCGACATAGCCGTGGCCGCCCCAGATCACGTAGAGGGTCGATCCCCGCCGCGTCGGCAGCTCCCGCAACAGCACCTCCCGTACGGTCGCCCGGTCGGCGGGCCGCAGGACGGCTCCCGGCGGTACGGCGTCCGGACCGGGATCGGGCGACGACAGCACGGTCACCTGCCCCGGCGGCACTCCCCGGGTTAGGAACCAGCGGGCAAACCGGAGGGCATCGTCGACCGGCCCGACCAGGTTCCACTCGCCGCCCGCCGCGTACTGGTCGATGCCGACAGCGATCACGTGGACATCGCGCGGATCAGTGTCAGGGCCCATGGCTCACTCTATCGATCAGTTCCGCGGCCGCACTTGCTCGGCCGCGCATGGAAGGGTGCTGGCGCGAGGCACCAGGCAGGGTGTGCTGTTTGGCCTGGTGGGTACCTGCCGCCCCGCCGATGTCCACCCACGGCCCGTAGTCGGTGGTTTCCCGACGCCGCCTGCCCGGACTCGCCGACCACCTACGCGGGATCGAGGAGACGGTTCGACCGGGAGTTCCGCGAGGGCGCCGTGCGGATCGTCCGGGAGACCGGCAAACCGATCGCGCAGGTCGCCCTGGACCTGGGGATCAACGACGGCACCCTGGCGTGCCGGTCTGTCTCGGCGTACCAGGCGAGCCGGCCGCCGAGCACCAGCTCGACGGCCAGGTCGAGGCCCCCGTAGCGCACTGCTGCTCAGAGGCGCCCGCCAAGGGGCTCACCTGCGCTGTCGTCGCCCAATTCAAGTTGCTGGGCGCCACGAGGCGCCGAAGGCGGAGCGTGACGGCTCGCCTCTTCATGCGCAGACATGGACAGCAGCAGATGCGCGCGTATCGTGGGCGCCTGGTCGCTCTACCCTGGATCGATGCGATCGATCACTGTTCTCGACGCGCCGTCCAATCTCGGGTTGCGCGCCCCAGCCCCTGGTCTCATTCCCGGGTGTTACAAGCTGGCCGGTGCGCTTCGCGATCAGCGCCTGCTCGACCGGCTCGGGGCGCACGACGGCGGTGTGGTCGTCCCGCCGCGCTACGACATCCGTGGCTGGCGGCCGGGGGACGGTGTCCTCAACGCGGATGCGCTCGCGACGTACACGCGCCGACTCGCGGAGCGGGTGAACGTGGTCCTCGACAACACAGGTTTCCTGATGCTGTTGGGTGGGGACTGCTCAATTCTGTTCGGGGCCGCGCTCGCGCTGCGCCGTCGTGGGCGCTACGGCATCGTCTACCTTGACGGATCGATCGACTTCCGCCATGTCGGCAACAGCACGCATGTCGGGGCGTCCGCGGGCGAGGGCACCGCCATCGTCACCGGCCGGGGCCAGCCAGACATTGCCGACATCGACGGGCTTGGGCCGTACTGCCGTGAGGACGATCTGGTTGTTTTGGGCGTCCGCGACTACGACGACGAACTCAACGAGGTACGTGGCCTGGGAATCGCGGTGTATGCCGCACCCGAGATCATCGCCGACGGCCCTGCCCTGGTCGGCGAACGCGTGGCACAACGATTCGCCGCCTGCGACGGCTACTTCGTACACCTCGACGCCGATGTGCTCGACCCGGCGGTCATGCCGGCCGCCGACGCGCCCGACCCCGGCGGCTTGGACTATCCGCATCTGGTCGAGCTGCTCCGTCCGCTGTTCGCCAACCCGGCCTGCGTCGGCCTGGAGGTCACGATCTACGATCCGGATCTCGACCCGGACGGCCGCTACGCCGCCGCGCTCGTCGAAACCCTGGTTAACGCCCTGCAAAGCTGATCGATCAGATTCGCTTGACGGTGGCGGGTGCGCACAGCGGCAAGGACGGAACATGGGCAGCCGCCACTACGGCACGTTCCACCCGAGCACGACGGGCAGCCCGTGCTCGTAACCCAGCGTGTTGATCGTCCCCGGATGTGGGTGCCCGAACTGCCGCGCACCCAACGCGTCGAGCCCGAGCCAGCGCGCGGTGAGGATGCGTGACAGATGGCCGTGCGCGACGACGGCCACGTCACCCTTGTCCAGCAGCGGCCGGACCCGGCAGAGGAAGGCGTCGACCCGCACGGTCACGCGCCCGAGGTCCTCGCCTGCGTCCACGCCGTCACGCCACAGCTCCCAGCCGGGCTTAGAGCGACCGGCGATAGGACTGGCGGGGCTGCGGCGCGCCCTGGCACTTCGGCTGGCGGCGTTGTCGCCGTCGGCCATGCAACACCGGCATGGCCTCCTCCTCCGCCTTGCCACCCCGGCCGGGACCCGCCTCGCCTCCACCGCCCTATTGCCGGTCGCTCTTAGGCCCTGCGTCGAGTGGCGCGCACGATGACGTCGTGCAGCGACACCTCGCCTCCGTCGGGCCTGGTGAGGGCGCGGGTGTTCTCCCGCGCGGTCTCGATCTTCCAGGCCGGTGAGGTGAAGAGTTCGGTGATGTTCCGTAGGGTGACGGTCGCCTCGCGCGGATGATGGCCCGTC
>NZ_JBFBAO010000112.1:0-17448 GCF_040682255.1 Micromonospora sp. NPDC051296
CGTCGGCTGCGCTTCACCGCCTGACGTGAACTGAGCCGAGCCTGAACCGAGGGCGCGTCGACCACCCGGTCGGCGCGCCCTCGGCGCATTCCGGCCCCGCCTAGCCCGCCGCGCCCGCGCAGGAGGCGACGGCATCCGGCGTGACGAATGCCGCGATGGGCCGACGTCGTGCGCCAAAGCGGACATCGAGACACGGAGCGCCCATTCGGTTACGAGCCGTACATCAATGGTTTCGCATTCATAACATCATCCTTAGGTGCGACTGAAGGCTGTATCGACACTCACGATCTCGCTAGGGTCTGCCGGGTGCCGGCTGATCGCCGCCGGCCCGTGGCACGGGAGGCACCGTCTCCAGGCGCGGCAAGCTCCGCCAGCGCCGTCCGTCCACCCGTGCGGAACCTGACGCTTCTTCACCCCGGGAGTACGCGTGATCCGACCCAAGCTGTCGCTACGGCGACCGCTGGCTGTCCTGGCAGCCACCCTCATCGGCATGACCGGAGCAGCGGCGGTGGCCACCCCGGCCAGCGCCCACCACACCACCATCACCGGCACCGTCGTCTGCGACCAGCTCAGCGGCGAGCGGGTGATCACGTGGAAGGTGGTCAACAGCGAGCGTGACAAGGCCGCCACCATCAAGAAGGTGACCGCCGAGCCGTCGACCCCGGTCAAGGTGCTCGTGCCGGGCGCCGACGCCGTCGACCTGCAGGGCGTGGCGATCACCCGGGGCGGCTTCGTCGAGGCCGTCCAGCGGGTGCCGGGTGACACCGCGACCGCCAAGCTCACCGTCGAGGCCCGGTGGGACAACCGCCGCGAGCAGACCAACAGCGGCACCGTCAACCTCGCCGGCGACGCCCCGTGCGCCCCGGCGCCGAAGTGCATCGACGCCAGCCAGGCGAAGTACAGCCACACCTTCGACGGCCCGAAGGGCACGGCGACCGTCAAGCTGGAGGGCGACCTGCCGCTCTGCGGTGAGGAGAAGCAGTACTTCACCCTGGTGTCCTACTTCGCGCCCCGGCCGCAGTTCGCCACCCCGCAGTACGTCTACGGCACGCCGGACAGCAACTTCCTCGGCGGCACCCAGACCGAGATCGAACTGAACGTCGGCATCCCGGACTGCCACACCCAGGTCGACCTGATCTGGGGCGGCGTGGACGAGGTCATCGACCCGCTGGTCGAGGAGGGCCCGCGCTACGGCGCCAAGAAGCTGGGTGACCGGGGCGCTCCCGGCAACCGCTCGTCCGGCCCGCCCGGCTGGTACAACGGCGGTGACAAGAGCTGCACCACCCCGGCGTCCACCTTCGCCTCCGCCTGCGACGGCACGGTGACCGTCTCGCTGAGCAACGACGGCTCGATCTCCAAGTACCCGGTCGAGTTCGAGGTCCGGGGCGAGAACGGCTGGTCCAAGACGGTCACCGTCGAGGCGGGCAAGGCCGACAACGGGACCGTGGTGCCCGCCGCCAACGCCGGCAAGATCGAGGTGCTGGTCGACGGCAAGGTGATCGAGAACGGCACGTACTCCTGGGAGCGTCCCGAGGACTGCCCGCTGCCGACGGTGACCACCGACGCGGACTGCGAGACCTTCGCGCTGACCGCGTCGAACCCGGAGGGTGGCGTACCGGTCAAGGTGGAGTTCACCTACGGCGAAAAGACCGAGACCCGGACCGTCGAGCCGGGGAAGTCGGAGAAGGTCACCTTCCCGGCCGGCGACGATGAGGCGGCGCTGGTCGCTCTGCCGGAGCTGGGACTGGAGCTTGAGGTCATCTACGCCCCCGAGGGCTGCGGCGGTGGTGGCGGCGGCGAGGAGCCGCCCGGCCTGCCGGTGACCGGTGCCGCGGCCGGCGGCATCGCCGCGGGCGCCATCGCCCTGCTGGCGGTGGGCGCGGTGCTGTTCGTGCTGGCACGGCGCCGGCGGATCCATTTCACCGTGTGAGCTGACCGTTAAGAAGGGGCCCTTCCTCTACCGGAGGCGTTAAGAAGGGGCCCTTCCTTGAAATCGCTGAGGGCGTGCCGGCTGGCGCGCCCTCAGCCTTTTTCGAGGTACTCGGCGCGGTCGGCGTCGACCAGGGCCGCGACCGAGGCGGCCAGCGCCGGATGCCGGGCCAGTTCGGGATCCTCCTCGACCATGGTGATCGCCTCCGCCCGGGCGTCGCGGATCAGGTCGGCGTCGCGCAGCAGTGACAGCAGTCGCAGGTGCGAGCGACGCCCGGACTGGGCGGCGCCCAGCACATCACCCTCTCGCCGCTGTTCCAGATCCAGCTCGGCGAGCTTGAAACCGTCGGTGGTGGAGGCCACGGCGTCCAAGCGCTCGCGCGCGCTGGTGCCCTCGGTCGCCTCGGTCACCAGCAGGCAGAGCCCGGGCGCGGTGCCCCGCCCCACCCGCCCGCGCAGCTGGTGCAGCTGCGAGACCCCGAACCGGTCCGCGTCCAGCACGACCATCATCGTCGCGTTGGGCACGTCCACACCGACCTCGACCACCGTGGTGGCCACCAGCACGTCCAGGTCACCCGCGGCGAAGGAACGCATCACCGCATCCTTCTCGTCGGCGGGCAGGCGGCCGTGCAGGACGCCGAGCCGCAGACCGTGCAGCGGCCCCTCGGCCAGCAACGGTGCGACCTCGGTCACCGCGAGGGGCGGTCGCCGTCCATTGTCGTCCAGCTCCGGTGGCTCCTCGTCGGCCCCGGACGTCGAGTCCCCGATGCGTGGGCAGACCACGTACGCCTGGTGGCCGGCCGCGACCTCCTCGCGCAGCCGGCGCCAGGCCCGGTCGAGGAACGCCGGCTTCTCGGCGGCCGGCACGACGTGCGACGCGATCGGCGACCGACCGCGTGGCAGCTGGGACAGCGTGGAGATCTCCAGGTCGCCGTAGACCGTCATGGCCACCGTGCGGGGAATCGGGGTGGCGGTCATCACCAGCACGTGCGGCGGCTGCTCCGCCTTGGCGCGCAGCGCGTCCCGCTGCTCCACGCCGAACCGGTGCTGCTCGTCGACCACCACCAGGCCGAGGTCGGCGAAGTCGACCCCCTCGTAGAGCAGGGCGTGGGTGCCGAGCACGATGCCGGCGGCGCCGCTGGCGACCTCGGCCAGCGCCCGCCGTCGGGCCGCCGCGCCGAGCGAGCCGGTGACCAGTTCGACCCGGGTGGCGTGCTCGGCCGCGCCCAGCTCGCCGGCCTGGGCGAGCGGGCCGAGCAGGTCGAGCATGCCGCGGTGGTGCTGGGCGGCGAGCACTTCGGTCGGGGCGAGCAGGGTGGCCTGCCCACCCGCGTCGACCACCTGGAGCATGGCCCGCAGGGCCACCACGGTCTTGCCGGAGCCGACCTCGCCCTGCAGCAGGCGGTGCATCGGATGGCCGGTGGCCAGGTCGGCCGCGATCTCGGTGCCCACGTCGCGCTGCCCGGAGGTCAGCTCGTACGGCAGCCGGGCGTCGAACGCGTCCAGCAGCCCGCCCGTGCGTCCCGGTCGGGGGCGCGCGGGTGAGGCGGCCGCCTGGTGCTTGCGCCGCACCAGGGTCAGCTGCACGGCGAACGCCTCGTCCCACTTCAGCCGGCGGCGGGCCCGGTACAGATCCTCCCGGCTGGACGGCCGGTGGATTTCGCGCAGCGCGGTGCCGAGGCCGATCAGGTTCCGGCTGGCCCGCACCGGGGCGGGCAGCGGGTCCTCCGGCGATGCCACGGTGTCCAGCACCACCCGGACGCAACGGGCGATCACCCAGGTCGGCACGGCCGCGGCGGCCGGGTACACCGGGATGAGCGCCCCGGCGAACTCCTCGACCTGCTCGCTGGCTGCGGCCTCACCGTCGGTCTGGTCGCCGAGCAGCACGTACTCCGGCCCGTTGAGCTGCCGTTTGCCCCGGAACTCGGTGACCTTGCCGGCGAACATCCCCCACCGGCCGGGCCGCAGCTCCCGCTCCCGCCACGCCTGGTTGCCGAAGAAGGTGAGCGTGAGCGTGCCGCCGGAGTCATCGCCGACGGTCACCTCCAACAGGTTGCCCCGGCGCTGGCGCATCGGGCGTACGGCGGTGCGCTGCACCTGGGCCAGCACGGTGACCTGCTCGCCGACGTCGAGCCCGCGGATGTCGGTGTGCTCGCCGCGTTCGTCGTAGCGGCGGGGGAAGTGGTATATCAGGTCACCTGCGGTGTGCAGGTCGAGGTGGCTGGCCAGCGCCTTGGCGGTCTTCTCGCCGACCAGCTTCTTCAGCGGCGTGTCCACAGTGGACGCCTCGGCGGTCATTCGACACCTACCAGCAACGGATAGCGCGGCTGCCCGCCCGGGTACGCCTGCACCTCGACGAAGGGCCAGCGGCCGGCGATGTGGGTACGCACCGCGTCGGCCAGCCCGTCCGGCGCGTCGGCCCCGACGAGCAGGGTGACCAGTTCGCCGCCGCCGCCGAGCATCCCGTCGACCAGGGCGACGCAGGTGTCGACCAGGTCGGTGCCGATCAGGTGCACCTCCCCCTCGACCAGGGCGAGCACGTCGCCGGCGCGGCAGGGGCCGGCGACGGTGAGCGCCTCCCGACCGGCCCGGCAGACCTCGGCGTACCGGCAGGCGCCAGCGGCCTCGGCCATCGCGATCACGTCGTCCTCGAATCGGCGTCGCGGGTCGCGCACGGCGAGCGCGGCCAGCGCCTGCACCGGGGAACGGGTGGGCACCACGCTGACCTTCACGCCCAGCCGGTGCGCCTCCACGGCGACCTGGTTCGCCACCGCCTGCGCGTCCGGGTCGTTGGGCAGCACCACCACCCGGGCCGCGCCGGTGGCCCGCACGGCGTCCAGCAGCTCCCCGGTCGACGGATTGCCGGGCACCACGACCGCGCCCTCACCGGCGAGGAGTTCGGCGATCCCGGTGCCGGCGGCGACCACCACGGCGGCCCGGCCGTCGGGTGCCGGGGCGGGTTCCGGCTCCATCTGGTCGGCGAAGCGGGTCACCGAGATCTGGTAAGGGCGGCCCGCCACCACGCCGGCCTCGATCGCCGCGCCCACGTCGTTGACGTGCACATGCACCTGCCAGGTGCCGAGCGCAGGGCTGCCGTCGCCGACCACCACCAGGGAGTCGCCGAGCGCGGCCAACTCGTCGCGCATCCGGCGGACCGGCTCGGGCTCGGCGTCGAGCAGGAACTGCACCTCGTAGGCGTACGCCCCCGAGCCGGTCTCCCGGGCGGCGGTGGCCGGCGGCGGCACGGCCCGGGGTGCCGGGGCGGGGCGCTCGGGGCTCTCTCCCGTGACCACCTCGACCAGGGCGTCCAGCAGCAGGCACAGCCCCCGCCCACCGGCGTCGACCACGCCGGCCCGGGCCAGCGCCGGCAGCTGCTCGGGCGTGCGGGCCAGGGCCGCAGCCGCCGCGCCCGCCGCCGCCCCGGCCACCGCCCGCAGCTCGTCGCTGCCGGCTCGCTCGGCCGCGCCGGCCGCCGCGGACACCACCGTGAGCAGGGTGCCCTCCACCGGCCGGGCGACCGCCGCGTAGGCCGCGGTGGTCGCCTCGCGCAGGGCGACGGCCAGCTCCGGGCCCCGCACCGCGGGAACCGTGGCCAGCGCGTCGGCGAAGCCGCGCAGGATCTGCGACAGGATGACGCCGGAATTGCCCCGGGCACCGAGCAGGGCGCCCCGGGCCATCAGGCGCAGGGCGTGCCCGTGCGCGGTCGAGGTGCCGTCGGCGAGGGTGTCGAGATCCATCGCCAGGGCCTGCTGCGCCGAGGTGAGGGTGAGCACCAGGTTGGTGCCGGTGTCGCCGTCGGGCACCGGGTAGACGTTGAGGTCGTCGATCTCCCCCTGATGCCGCTTGAGCGCGGCCAGCCCGCTGGCACACCAGCGGCGCACGGCGGCGGCATCGAGGGTGTCCAGCACGGTCGAAGCCTACTGGCGTACGCTGACAGTCGCCGGACCGCCGGGCGTGTCCCTTCCCGTCCGGATTGCCGCGCCGCTGTCGCCGGCCGGCCCGCGGCGTGATCCGCCCCTGGTGGGGCGGTGTCGAGCCCGATTGGGCGGGCGGATCAACCATCGGGTACCCTGGCCAGGTTGCCCGGGCAGCGCCTGGCGGCGACCTCATGAACGTTTCAATCCCAGGAGTATCCCGTGGCTAGCGTGTGTGACGTCTGTGGCAAGGGGCCGGGCTTCGGCCACAACGTGTCCCACTCGCACCGGCGGACCAACCGCCGCTGGAACCCGAACATCCAGTCGGTGCGTACCCCGGCCGGTGGCGGCACGACCAAGAAGCTGAAGGTCTGCACCTCCTGCATCAAGGCGGGCAAGGTCGCCCGCGCCTGACGCGGTAACACCGGTACGCCACGATCATTGCCGGCGGGTCCCAGTGGGCCTGCCGGCATCGTCGTGTCCACACCCCGCCCCGACCTCCCGCCGGCCCCGGCCCGCGCCTTGACCGCCCGCCGTCGGCGGATGTTAAAACGGGGCCCTTCCTATACACGAGGCGTTAAAAGGGGGCCCTTCCTTCGGATCAGAGGGTGCGGCCGTACGACAGGCAGCCGGGCGCGTCGGCGTAGTAGCCGAAGTTGGGGATCCGGTCGTAACCGGCCGAGGTATACATCGCGATCGCCTCGGGCTGCCGGTCGCCGCACTCCAGGATGATCCGCTTGCGGCCCTGTTCGCGGGCCGAGTGCTCGATGGCGGCCAGCACCGTCCGGGCCACGCCGCGCCCCCGCGCCTCGGGAGCGGTGTACATCCGCTTCAGCTCGGCGGTGTCGCCCTGGTCACCGTGGCTGCGCCAGCCACCGCAGCCGACCGGCTGCCCGTCGAGGTGGGCGACCAGGAACGCTCCCGCCGGTGGCGCGAACTCGCCGGCGTCGACCGGGGTCTCGTCGCCGCTGCCGCCGTACCGGACACTTAGGTCGGCCAACGCGGCAGTGATCAACCGCTGCGCCACCGGGGAGTCGAACGGCACCACCTGGATCTCGATCTCCTGCACCCGTAAAGGGTACGACCCGGCTGGCCCCTTACCGCGAGGGGTCAGCGGAAGTGGTCCCAACCGGCCGGCCCGTCGAACGGGCGACCGTCCACCGTCACGCCGGCACCCTCGGCGACCCGGCCGATCGCCCGCCAACCCTCGGGCAGCGCCGTCGCCGACGGGAAGGTCGCGGCCAGCGCATGGTCGTCGCCACCGGCCAGCAACCAGGTGTACGGGTCGACGCCGAGCGCCTGGGCGGCGTCCCGCATCTGCGGCGGCACCTCGAAGGCGTCCCGGTCGATGTCGATGGCCACCCCGCTCGCCTTCGCCACGTGCCCGAGATCGGCGAGCAGCCCGTCGGAGATGTCGATCATGGCCTTGGCGCCGAGTCGTGCGGCCAGCGGCCCGGCCGGGTAGGGCACCTCCGGCCGCCGGTACGCCTCGACCAGCAGCCGGGGCGTGCGGAATCCCCGGGAGAGCACGGTGAAGCCGGCGGCCGCGTACCCGGTGCGACCGGCCAGGGCGACGAGGTCACCGGGGCGGGCGCCGGCCCGGGTCACCGGCGGCCGGCCGGCCATGTCGCCGAGGGCGGTCACCGCGATGGTCAGCGTGGGGCTGGCCGACATGTCCCCGCCGACCACGCTGGCGCCGACGCTGGCCGCCTCGGCACCGAGCCCGTCGGCGAGTTCCTCCACCCAGCCGGTGGACAGGTCGGCCGGTACGCAGAGCGCCACCAGCAGCGCGGTCGGGGTGGCACCCATCGCCGCCACGTCGGCGAGGTTCGCCGCCGCCGCTCGACGGCCGACATCGTGCGCGCCGGACCAGTCCCGGCGGAAGTGCCGTCCCTCGACCAGCACGTCGGTCGAGGCGACCACCCGGGCGTCCGGCGCGGCGACCACCGCCGCGTCGTCGCCGGGGCCGAGCAGCACCGTGGATCCGTACGACAGCCGGGCGGTCACCCGGTCGATCAGACCGAACTCGCCGACACCCGCGACACTCACGCCACCGCTCCGTCCTGCTCGCTCACCGCTTCTCCTTGACCACCGATAGGGATCACACCTGGTCCGTAAGGTACTTTCTCCCTTCGGGCCGCTTGGCAGGCGGCGACGGAGGGAGGCCGAGTCGTGGTACAGGCATACATCCTCATCCAGACAGAGGTCGGCCGGGCGCGTGACGTGGCCGGTCTGATCTCGGACCTTGCCGGCGTGGTCCGGGTCGACGCGGTCACCGGGCCGTACGACGTGGTCGTGCTCACCGAGGCGAACACCGTCGACGAGCTCGGCAAACTCATCGTCAGCAAGGTGCAGATGGTGCCCGGCATCACCCGCACCCTCACGTGTTCGGTGGTGCGCCTGTAAGTGGACAAGATCTCCGAATCCTCCGTCGCCGAGGCCGACCGCCCCGACGAGGCGCCGGCACCCGACCGGACCAACCGCTCCGCGGCACTGATCGCCACGGCGGTGGCCCTGCCGGTGGCCCTGCTGGTCGGCGCGCTCGCACTGGCCAACCTCGCCCCGGATGCCCCGGCCGCCACCCCGGAGCCGTCGCCGACCACGTCCCGGCCGCAGTCCACCGCGCCGGTCGAGATGGCCGCTCCGGCGCTGGCCGAGCGGCCGGCCACCGTCTGCCGCGCCCTGCTGTCGCAGCTACCCACGTCGATTCGCGACCTGTCCCAGCGGCCGGTGACCGCCGGGCCCGAGCAGAACGCCGCGTACGGCGACCCGGCGCTCACGGTGGCCTGCGGCGGCGACGAGCCCGAGGTGGCGCCCACCGACCACATCACCCTGGTCAACTCGGTCTGCTGGCACGCCGTGGAGCGGGCCGATGTCACGGAGTTGACCACGCTGGACCGGGAGACCGCGGTGACCGTCCGGGTGCCGCACTTCTACGGTGAGGCGTTGCAGTGGGTCTCCCCGATCTCCGCCACCATCGTCGCCTCGGTCCCCTCGGCCGGCCCGGCTCCCTCCGGCTGCACCCCCTGACGCGAAGACCTCCTGACGCGAAGACTGATCGACCGGCACCGGGCCACGGGCCCGGTGCCGGTCGGGGTCAGTGTTGGCCGGGGTCAGTGTTGGCCGGGGTCAGTGTTGGCCGGGGCCGCGGGTCAGCGCGGTGCGGATGAGCCGGTCGACCAGCTTCGGGTACTCCAGGCCGGCCGCGGCCCACATCCGGGGGAACATCGACGTCGGCGTGAAACCGGGCATCGTGTTGATCTCGTTGAGGTAGACGTCCAGCTCCGGGGTGACGAAGAAGTCGGCCCGGGCCAGCCCGGCGCAGTCCAGCGCGGTGAAGGCGCGCACGGCGTAGTCGCGTACCTGCCGGGTGACCCGCTCCGGCAGATCGGCCGGGATGTCGTACTCGCAGGCGGACTCCGCGTCGATGTACTTGGCCTCGAAGTCGTAGAAGTCGTAGTCGCCGACCACCCGCACCTCGGCGAGCACGGACGCCTCCGGCATGCCGCCGGCCTCGCCCTCCAGCACGCCGCACTCGATCTCCCGGCCGACGATCGCGCTCTCGACCAGCACCTTGCTGTCGATCTCCCGAGCGGTGGCGATCGCGGTGTCCAGGTCGGCCCAGTCGTTCACCTTGGTGATGCCGAAGGACGACCCGGCCCGTGAGGGCTTGACGAAGACCGGCAGCCCGAGCCGCTGCTTGTCCGCCTCGCTCAACGTCATCCCGCTGCGCAGCACCGCGTACGGGCCGACCGGGATGCCCTCGGCGGCGCAGAGCTTCTTGGTGAACTCCTTGTCCATGGCGGCGGCCGAGGCGAACACCTTCGCCCCGACGTACGGGATGCCGGCCATCTCCAGCATGCCCTGGATGGTGCCGTCCTCGCCGTAGGCGCCGTGCAGCACCGGGAACACCACGTCCACATCGGCCAGCGCCCGCGGCCCCTCGGCCGGATCGAGCACCAGCAGGCCGTTGCCGGTCGGGTCGGCCCGCAACACGATGTCCATGCCCGACTCGGCGGTGATCTCCGGCAGGCGGCGGGCGGCGATCGCCAGCTGGGCCGGATCACCGCTGGTCAGTACCCACTGACCGGCCCGGGTGATGCCCACCGGCACCACCTCGAACTCGTCCGGATCGAGCGCGCCGAGCACGCTGCCGGCGCTGACACAGGAGATGCCGTGTTCCGGGCTCCGGCCGCCGAAGACGATCGCCACGCGGGTCTTGCCTGGGGTGGTCACTGCGGTCACCTTTCCGGGACGCACTGCTGGCGCTCTCCCGGATGACCTTACTGTGCGTGGCGAGAACGGGTAGTCGATACCCTGCGAGAACGCGGGACTGCGGCATTCGGTCAACGGGCCATATACGGCGCGTAACCGGACTGCCGTCTGCCCGCCCGGTCAGCCCGCCAGTTCCCGCACGCCGTACGCATGCCGGCGGCCGATGGCGATCACCTTGACCCGCTGCCGGCCGGCCCGGACCATGCCCAGCGCCATGAACGCCCCGGCGATCCGGTCCGCCGCCTCCCGGCTGCTCGCGCCGACCACCTGGCGTCGGCGCTCGGGCGCGGTTCGCTCGTTACGACCGTCCCCCTCGAAGGGGCGGACGTCGGTCAGCACGACCAGGAAACGGGTCATCGCCGGCCGCCGAGGCGCTCGGCGAACACCCGCCGACAGTCTCCAAGCACGTCGATTCCCTTCCGGTTCCCGACAACTGGCGTGGCACGCGGCGGTCGGGTACGGGGGAATAACCCGACCGCCGCGCGCCCCATCCCCTCCGGTCGCTCACCACCACCGTCGCCACGACAACCGGCGGTGAGGACGCACTGACAGACTGACACCTCCATGGGCATGAATGCAACTCTCACCGACGTTCTCTCATGTACAGAGTCCCAAATACGTGCGACCATCGATTCATGGCTCCGAAGACCGCACGTGCCCGCCGGCTGGGCATCGCCCTGCGCCACCATCGGGAAGCCGCCGGCCTCACCCTGGAGGCCGCGGCCGACGAGATCAACAGCACCCGCAGCACGCTGTCCCGCTACGAGAACGCGCAGACCCTGGTCAACCCGGCCACCGTACGCGCCCTGCTCACCCTCTACGGGGTCGGCGCGGACGAGGTCGCGGCAGCCGTCTCGCTGGCCAAGGACGCGCGCAAGCCCGGCTGGTGGGTCTCCTACTCGTACCTGCTCGACCGGCGCACCATCGACTTCATCGCGCTGGAGGCCGAGGCCACCGGCATCGCCAACTTCGAGCCGTCGGTGGTGCCGGGGCTGTTGCAGACCGCCGACTACATCCGCGGCGTCATGCGGGGTGGCCCGCACACCCTCAGCGACAACGACGTCGAGGAGCGCGTCCACCTGCGACTGGACCGGCAGCAGCGACTCACCGGAGAGGACCCGCCGATCTTCGACGCGATCCTCGACGAGGCCGCGCTGCTGCGCCCGGTGGGCGACCACTCGGCGATGCAGGGCCAGCTGAACCACCTGCTCAAGATGAGCGAGCTGCCGAACATCACGGTCCAGGTGATCCCGCTAGTCGCCGGCTACCACCGGGGCACCCGCGGTTCGCTGCACATCCTCGAATTCGCCGACCCGGAGGACCCGATCATCGCCTCCGTGGAGACGGTCGCCGGGCAGATGGTCCTCGACCGGCCCGGCGATCTGCGTACCTGCACCAAGATCATGGAGCACCTGCGGACCGTCGCGCTCAGCCCGGCGGCCAGCCGCGACGAACTCGTCAAAATCCTGAAGGGACGGTAATGGCATGACACCGACGATCAACCCGGCGGTGGCCGTGGTCGGGTGGCGCAAGAGCAGCCACAGCGGCGACGAGGGAGCCTGTGTGGAGGTGGCGGTCGTCCCCGGGACGGTGGCCGTACGCGACTCCAAGGACCCGGACGGCCCGCTGCTGCTCTTCCCACCGGCGGCCTGGACCGCCTTCGCCCAGGCACCACCGGCCCGCTGAGCCGCACCGTGGCGGGGCGGGACCGCTTCCCGCCGCGGCACTGCGGAACCGCACCGAGTGCCGCTGACCGGGCCGGTAAGGGCACCGCCGGCCCGGTCAGCCCTCCGCCGTCGCGTTCATGGTCAGTCGCCGACCAGTGGTGGCGGGGTCGGCACGGCGCGCACCGCCTCCAGCGCCGCGAGCGCGACGCCCCGCGCGCCGGCCATGTCGCGGTCCGGCACCAGCGCGAAGGTGGCAAGGGCGGCCTGCTCCGCGCGGAGCACGGTGTGCTCGCGCACCGCCGCCAGGAACCAGTCGCGGAACTCCGGCGCCGTCTCCACCACCCCACCACCGATGAAGTACGCGTGCGGGTCAGTGAAGTTGGCCGCGATGGTGAACAACGCGCCGAGCGCCCTCGCCTGCTGCGAGAAGATCTCCCGGGCCAGTTCGTCGCCCCGCTCGCCGTAACCGCGGACCAGCTTCGCCGCCCGCTGCGGCGGCTCGCCGACCAGCGGGTGCTCCGGAAAGCGGGTCAGCCAGTACGGCAGCAGGTTGCGCTCGATCGCGGTCAGCGAGGCGACGCTCTCCACGTCACCGGCGAAGCCGCAGGCGCAGATCGGCACCGGTTGCTGCGGCGCGAGCACCGTGCCGAGGGGAATCTGGACATGCCCCAGTTCGCCGGCCATCCCCGCCGCGCCGGAGATCACCCGGCCGCTCTCGACCAGGCCGCCGCCCAGCCCGGTGCCGACAATCGCCGACACCGACGAACGCCGCATCGCCTCGGTGCCGAAGTGGACGTGATGGGCGTAGAGCGCGGCGGCGTTGCCGTCGTTGTGGTAGACCACCGGCAACCCGAGCCGGCGCTCCAACGCACCCCGGATGTCGAAGCCGCGCCAGGCCGGCTGGGAGAAGTTCGTCGACCCCTTCGACGAGATCACCCCGGTGGCACTGGCCGGGCCGGGCGTGTCCAGCCCCACCGCACGCACCTGCTCGCGCGGCACACCGGTGCGGGCCAGCACGCCGTCGAAGGCGACGACCATGGCCGCCACGGCGGCCTCCGGCCCGGCCTGCACCTCGCTGGGCGTCTCCACCAGTTCGTCGACCAGGAACCGCCCGTCGAGCGTGAGCACCGTGGCGTTGTTGCTCGTACCGCCGTTGTCGATCCCGACCACCACCGGCACCGTTGCGCTACCCACCCGAATTCCGCCTCCCGCCGTCACGACCTGACGTGAGGCTAGTTCTCGTCCCGCCGGCCCGCCATGCCCGGTCGGCCGATCAGTTGATCACCGGCCCGGTCGGGAGCCGGCCAGCCCGGGCGCGCGCCAGCCGGCCGGGCGCCGGGCGAGGGCCGACGGTGGGCGGCAGCTATTGCCTCGCCGCGCGCTCCGGTCCGGCATGTCGGGCGCAGGCGGGGCGGCAGGCCGTCATGGCGGTGGCGTCGAGGGCGTCGTCCCGGACCACCGCCGGCACCAGTCCGGCATCGGTCAGCACCGCCCGGAACCCGTCGACCTGGACCTCGCCGACCTCCACCACCAGGTGCCCGCCGGGGGCGAGCCAGCTCAGTGCCGCAGTGGCGACCCGCCGCAGCACCGCCAGCCCGTCCGGCCCACCGTCGAGCGCCACCGGGGCCTCGTACCGCCGGGACTCCGCGGGCAGCAGGTCCAGCGCCGCCGTCGGCACGTACGGGGCGTTCGCCACCACCAGGTCCAGGCTGCCGCGCCAGGCCGTCGGCACCGGATCGAACAGGTCACCGGCGAAGACCGGCACGGCCAGGTCGGCCAGGTTCCGCCGCGCGCAGGCCGCCGCCGCCGGATCCAGGTCCACCGCGGCCAGCAGTCGCGGAGCGGCGAGCCGACGCGCCAGCGCGCGGGTGATCGCACCGGAGCCGCAGCACAGCTCCACCACCGCCGCCGCCGGCCCGGTCACCGCGGCGGCCGCCGAGACCAGCAGGGCGGTACGCGCCCGGGGCACGAACACCCCCGGCTCGACGGTGACCCGCTCGCCGCAGAACTCCGCCCAACCGAGCAGGTACTCCAGCGGCTCCCCGGTGACCCGGCGGTCGACCAGACCGGCCAGCGCCTCCGGGCTGTCGGCGGCCTCGACGAGCAGGCGGGTCTCGTCCTCGGCCCAGACACAGCCGGCTCGCCGCAATCGGGCGACCACGGCGTCCCGCTCGGCCGGGGAGAGCGGCACCATCAGGCAGCGGCGTCCAGCGCGGCGGTGACGTCGGCGACCAGGTCGACGGTGTCCTCCACGCCGCAGGAGAGCCGGACGAAGCCGGGAGCGGTGTCGTCACCCCACTGCGCCCGCCGGTCGGCCGTGGTGTGCAGACCGCCGAAGGAGGTGGCCGCCGCGACCAGTCGGGCCGCGTCGAGGAACCGGGCGACCCGCTCGGCGCTGCCGAGGTCGAAGGAGAGAACGCCGGGCATCCGCCGCAGTTGCCGGGACGCCACCGGGTACGCCGGGTCGTCCGGAAGGCCCGGCCAGCGCAGCCCGGACACGTCGGCGCGTTCGGCCAGCAGCCGGGCGAGCGCCTCGGCGTTGGCCGTCTGCCGTCCCAGGCGCAGGTCGAGGGTGGCCAGCGAGCGGTGTGCCAGCCAGGCGTCGAAGGCCCCGGGCACCGCCCCGGTGGCGGTTCGCCAGGTGGTGATCGTCTCCAGCAGCTCCGCGGACCGGGTGGCGACATAGCCGAGCAGCAGGTCCGAGTGGCCGGTCAACGCCTTGGTGCCGGAGGCGACCACCAGGTCCGCGCCGAGATCCAGCGGACGCTGCCCGAGCGGCGTGGCGGTGGTGTTGTCCACCGCCAGCAGGGCACCGGCGGCGTGCACCCGCTCGGCCAGCGCGGGCAGGTCGACCACATCCAGCCCCGGGTTGGCCGGCGTCTCCACCAGCACCAGCCGCACCCCGTCGAAGGATGGGTACGGCCCGGCGGTCGGCGCGAGCAGCACCCGTACGCCGTTGCCGGCCAGCGTGGCGGTGGCGAACGCGCGTACCGGAAAGTAGCCGTCGGCGGGGAGCACCACGGTGTCGCCGGCCCGCAGCACCGCCAGCAGCAGACCGGTGATCGCCGCCTGCCCGGTGGCGAAGACCCGGCAGTCGCCCCCCTCCAGCTCGCCGACCGCCGCCTCCAGCAGCCGGCGGGTCGGGTTGTCCGGGCGCCCGTACCCGTTCGGCGCCGCCGCCGGGCCCTGCCACGGGTCGAGGTGGTACGGCGCGGCGAAGACCGGCCCGGGCAGGAACGGCGCACCGGGAGCGGGCGCGGGCAGGCCGGCGTGCACGCACCGGGTGCCGTCGCCGTGCGAGTTGATCAGATGGTCGAACTGACCTGGGGCCCGGTACTCGTCCATGCCGGCGTCACTCCGGCTTCGTGGTGCGGCTCATCAGGGCGCGGACCGCACGGCGCGGGTCGACGCCCTCGTGGCAGACCAGCTCGACCTGCTCGGTGATCGGCATCTCCACCCCGTGCGCGCGAGCCAGGTCCCGGATGGCGAGCGCGCTCTTCACCCCTTCGGCGGTCTGCCGGGTGGCCACCCGCGCCTCCTCCAGGGTGGCGCCGCGACCCAGGTGCTCGCCGAAGGTGCGGTTGCGGGCCGACGGGGACGAGCAGGAGGCGACCAGGTCACCCATGCCGGCCAGGCCGGCGAAGGTGAGCGGGTCCGCGCCGAGAGCCACACCGAGCCGGGCGGTCTCGGCCAGCCCGCGGGTCACCAGCATCGCCCGGGTGTTGTGGCCGAAGCCCATCGCGGTGGCGATGCCGTACGCCAGGGCGATCACGTTCTTCACCGCCCCGCCCAGCTCGCAGCCGATCACGTCGTCGTTGGTGTACGGCCGGAAGTACGGCGTGGTGATCGAACGCTGCACCAGCGTGGCCCGGTCGGAGTCGGTGCAGGCGACCACGGTGGCGGCCGGCTGCTCGGCGGCGATCTCCGGTGCCAGGTTGGGGCCGGAAACCACCACCACCCGGTCCGCCGCCACCCTGGCGGTCTCGACGATCACCTCGCTCATCCGCTTGGTGGTGCCGAGTTCGATGCCCTTCATCAGGGAGACCAGGGTGGCTTCGGGGTGCAGGTGCCCGGCCCACTCGGCGAGGTTGCCGCGCAGCGTCTGCGACGGCACCGCCAGCACCACCATCTCGGCGCCGGAGATCGCCTCGGCGGCGTCCCCGGTGCCGGTGACCCGCTGCGGCAGCACCACCCCGGGCAGGTACTCCGGGTTGCGCCGCTCGGCGCGGATGACGTCGGCGATCGGCTGCCGCCGGGCCCAGAGCGTGACGTCCCGCCCGGCGTCGGCCAGGATCTTCGCGAACGCCGTCCCCCACGACCCCGCGCCCAGCACCGCCACGTGCCCGCTCATGACGACACTCCGCTACGCTCCGTGCCGCCCTGAGGCACCATCACACTGCGTTGATGATTCACTCGCTGACGCTCGCTCATGACGCCGACTCCGGGTGCTGGCGGTCGGCGGTCGACCGGCCGCCGCGCTGCCACAGCGGCGGCGGTGTGCCGCCGCGGATCTCGGCGAGCATGTCCCGCAGCCGCAGCATGATCACGTCGGTCATCTCCTCGAGCACCTGCCGGCTGGGTGCGGCGCCGGCCCAGCGGCTCAGGTCGATCGGCGGCCCGGCCACCACCGTCACCGGGATCCGGGGCCGCAGGTTGAGCCGGGCGCGGCGCGGATCGAAGATGCGCTCCGGCCCCCACATCGCCACCGGTACGACCGGGGCACCGGTGGCGAGCGCCAGCCGGGCAGCGCCGGTCTTGCCCTTCATCGGCCACAGCTGCGGCTCACGGCTGGTGGTGCCCTCCGGGTAGATCACCACCGCGCCCCCCTCGTCGAGCGCCTTCACCAGTGCGTCCAGCGACTTCACCGCGTCGATCGAGCCCCGCTCGACGGGGATCTGCTTGCACCAGTGCAGGATCGAGCCGATCACCGGGAGCCGGAAGAGGCTCGCCTTGCCGAGGAACTGCGGCCAGCGCCCGGCGTCGTAGATGAAGTGGGCCGAAACCAGCGGGTCCGCGTGCGAGATGTGATTCGGCACGATGATCACGGGCCCGTCCTGGCCCAGGTGCTCCATGCCCCGCCAGGTACGCCGGGTCCAGACGGTCATCACCGGCTTGACCAGCATCACGGCGAACCATTGCCAGAACCCCAGCCTGCGCCGACCCACCGTGCCTCCTCGTGCCCGCCCCGACCCGCCCACCGGAGAAGTCCGGTGACGCCCGCAGCCGAAATCATGCCTGCTCGCCCCTGGTACGGCCAGTGAGGGTACCGCCGTCGGGCTGGCAGGATGGCAGGCGTGAGTCAGCCATGGACGGCGGTGGTGCCGGTCAAGCGCCTGACCGCCGCGAAGAGCCGGCTGCGTGGCGGGGTGCCGGGCGTACCCCACGAGGACCTGGCGCTGGCGCTGGCCGCCGACACCCTGGAGGCGGTGCGCGCCTGCCCCGGGGTGGCCGAGGTGCTGGTGGTCACCGACGACGCCCGGGTGTCCGCGACGGCCCGCCGGGCCGGGGCCCGGGTGCTGCCGGACGTCCCGGACGCCGGCCTCAACGCCGCGTTCCGGCACGGCGCGGCCGGCGCCGGCGGATGGGTGGCCGGGCTCACCGCCGACCTGCCCGCCCTGCGCCCGGACGAGCTGGCGGCGGCGCTGCGCGCGGCGCAGGCCGGC